>JAWAXC010000077.1 GCA_038897115.1 Sulfolobales archaeon
GATAGCTTTGGGCGTGTTCTGGCTGAGGATATATATTCAAGTATTGATGTACCGCCATTCGACAGATCTACTATGGATGGCTATGCAGTGAGATCCGAAGATCTATATGGTGCTAGTGAGATAACACCAGTAACTCTTAAGATCGTTGGAAGGATAGATCCTGGGGATGTTAAACATATATCAATAGGCCGGGGAGAGGCTGTTGAGATCTCTACAGGAGCTCCTATCCCTCCTGGCGCTGATTCTGTTTTGATGGTTGAGTATACAAAGAGATCTGGGGATGAGGTGGTAGCATATAGATCTGTAACCCCTGGGGAGAACATCATGCCCTCGGGATCAGATATAATGTTGGGGGAGCTTGTCCTTAGAAGATGTAGTGTTATAGGTGAGAGGGAGGTAGGTGTCCTAGCCTCTATAGGTGTTAAAAGGGTGAGGGTATATAGAAGGCCGAGGGTTGCTGTGATCTCAACTGGGAGGGAGCTTATCCCCCCTGGATCTCCTCTAGAGTTTGGGAAGATCTATGATGTTAACTCCTACACAATAAGCCATGCCCTCAGAAGGCTTGGGGCTGAACCCCTTCTTCTAGGGATAGCTGGGGATGATCCCAAGGAGATCAGGGATATGGTTGAGAAGGGGTTAGAGCTAGGTGATATGGTGATCCTATCTGGTGGGACCTCGGCAGGACTTTCAGATATAACATATAAGGTGCTCAGCGATATAGGCCCTCCTGGGATAGTTGTTCACGGCCTTAAGGTGAAGCCTGGAAAGCCAACCGTGATCTCGATATCTAGGGATGGGAAGCTGGTTATAGGCTTGCCCGGCTATCCAAGCTCTGCCCTAATGATCTTCGACTTGGTTGTGAAGCCCCTTATAAAGAGGATGCTATGCCTGCCTGAGGAGAGGCATGTTATAAAGGCTAGGCTTGCTCTGAGGGTTGAGGGTGCTAGGGGTAGGAGGCTTCTGCTCCCAGTAAGCCTTGTGGATGTGGGGAGCTATATAGCTGCATATTCCCTGCCCTCTGAGTCAGGGGCTATAGCTACTATTGCTCAGGCCGATGGATATACGATCATCCCGGAGAATGTTGAGTTCGCTGTTGAGGGTGAGGAGGTCTATGTGAATCTCTTCTCACCAACATATATGCCAGCAGATCTATATATCGTTGGCAGCCACGATCTAGGTCTTGACAGGCTCATACCACTTATCAGAGGCTATAAGGTTAAAACAATATATGTTGGCTCGATCGGTGGTATAGTGTCTATTAAAAGGGGCGAGGCCGATATAGCTGGTATACATCTAGTGGATAGCGAGACCATGGAGTATAACATACCATTTCTAAAGAGATATGGTGTTAACAATGCATATCTGGTTAAAGGCTATATGAGGGAGCAGGGGATAATAGTCCCTAAGGGGAACCCACATGGCATAAGGGATGTGAGGGATATAATCAGGAAGAACCTCAGAATCGTTAATAGGGGGAGGAACACAGGGACAAGGATTCTTCTAGACAGCATCTTAAGAGCAATAGCTAGGGAAGAGGGTATCTCATTCGACGAGCTTGTCTCGAGGATAAGGGGTTATTACTATGAGGCGAAAACCCACACAGCTGTTGCTGCAGCAATAGCCCAGGGGAGGGCAGATGCCGGGATCGGGATTAGGGCTGCGGCCCATATGTATGGGCTAGACTTTATAAGCCTTGGATGGGAGAGATATGATTTCCTGGTACAGATAGCTAGAATTGGTAAGGAGTCTGTTAGATCATTTCTAGAGATGCTTAGAAGCAGCGAGTTCGCAGAGATCCTCTCATCGATCCCAGGCTATATGGTTCCCAAGGATATAGGGGAGATCATATGGAAGCCATAGAAGATCTTTAATGGCTAGAGAGCATCATATATGGAGAGATCAGGGTGTTCTAATGAAAATATGTGGGATCATACTTAGCGGTGGCATGTCAAGAAGATTCCAACGTCCAGGCGAGCCGTGGGTAGATAAGGCTCTATACCCAATTAAGGGGAAGCCGATGATAAGGATTATATATGAGTTGCTCCTAAGCCTCTCAGACACAGTTATAGTCTCTACAGGGATCCAGGAGAGGGCCGAGATATATAGGAGGGTTCTAGGCGATGCTATCTATGTAGGGGATGTAGAGGGGTTTGCAGGGCCTCTCTCAGGCCTCCTAGCATCTCTAAGCATATGCCCATATGAATATGCAGTAGCTGTTCCCGTGGATATGCCCTATATAGGGGCTGACCTTCTGAGGGAACTCCTAGCCAGGCTATCAATCCATGATGTATCATCACCGATCCTTCCAAATGGATTGGTGGAAACCACCGTAGTTGCTATGAGAAGATCTATTGCGAAGGATGTTCTAGAGATCCTCAGGAAATATGGGAGGGCAAGGCTAGCGGATCTACATAGAGGGGTTCCTAAAATATATCTACTCAATATGAAGAAACACGGCTTCGACCCCATAATGATTGCTAACATAAATAGGAGAGAGGATATAGATAGGAGGGTTGAATATCCAGAAGGCCCGCTCGATAGCGATGTCGATATAAGTAGGAGCTATAGCATAGAGGATATAGAGAATCCCTCCAACGAGAGGCTCAGGGGTAGCCTTTGGTGGACCCTGAGAACAGGGGATCCCTATGATGAGGTGAGGCTATACCTTGGTAAGGGCGTCTATATGTTTGCAGCATATGCTCTAGAGGATTCCAAAAATATCCTTGAGAGGTACGTTGGAAGGATGCTTCTGGAGAGCGTGTTTAGCGGTTTAACATGAACTAATTAATATATATTATATAATTTATTAATGTGATTTTAAAGATATATGTATAGATGGATGTATATTTAAATATACTAGTTTATAAGGCTGTTTAGAAATAATGTGTGGTGGCTAAATTGTCAAGTGATTATCAGAGGAGGGTTGAGGAGCTTAAGAGGCATCTAATGAATGAATATGCCCTCCTCCCAGAGTTTATAGATGGGTTAACAAGCATCCATGAGGAGGCTGAGGACTATACGTGCTTAACCCTTAAAAAGCTTATGGGTAGGAGGGATAAGGGGAGGCCCGCCGCCATAATCCTAGCACCAGAGGATAGGAAATCCCCGAGCGATGGGTGCTCATCCTGTCCTCCAGGGTGAGAGGATGGGTGGGGATGGAGGGGTAGATAGATCTAGGAGGGCTTTTCTCAAGCTAGCCTCGATAGCATCGGCGGCTTTAGCACTATCGGCTACATCTATAGTTGATGCCCAGTCCCCAGTCCCATATAAGGCTTGGAAGACTAGATGGTCCCTCGGTGAGATAGGGGGTAAGACGGATATTATAAGGGCTAAGGTAACGCCCGTGATATGTCCTTACTGCTCTATGGGCTGTAGCATTGACTTCTACACAGTTGGTGATAAGATAATATGGACATCAGGCTCCCCAGACTCATATATCAACTGGGGTGCTCTCTGTCCTAAGGGGGATGCTGCGTTCCAGCTTGTAGACAACGATCTGAGGGTTCTATATCCAATGATAAGAACCGGTCCGAAGCCCCCTGTTGAGGAGATACTGAGTGCTAAGAGCTGGGATGAGCTTGTTGCGATTGTGAAGAAGTATCCGCCTAAGTGGAAGATTGTTTCGTGGGATGAGGCGTTCAGATATATTGCTGAGAAGCTAACAGCTATTCTAGAGGAATGGAGATCCAAGACTGGGGCTCCTAAGCAGAAGGATGGCTACTACTACATAGGATCATCTGTTCCGGTCCAGGTAATAGGCTCCTCAATACTTCTCAATGAAGAGGCATTCCTCACTAAGAAGCTTGCAGTGTTTCTAGGAACCGCTAACATGGATTCACAGTTTAGAAAGTGCCACAGCTCGACAGTAACTAGCTTAGGTGTAACATATGGCTGGGGTGCTGAGACTGCTAGTGTAGAGGATGTGGCTCTAGCTGATGTGGTTCTCTTCTTCTCAAGCCCTGCCGAGAATCACCCGCTCTCATTCTGGTACTTCTGGAAGGGTAAGAGGGAGAGGGGGACTATCTTCATAACATTCGATCCGAGGCTCTCTAGAACTGCTATGGTTTCTGATATATGGGTTCCATTCAGATCAGGGTCGGATACAGCTATACTCCTCTATATCCTACACTATGCATTCTTCGAGAGAAACCCACCTATAGATCAGCTTGATGAGTTTAAGAGGCTTATGAGTAGGTGGAACATAACGCAGGATGATCTTAACGAGCTAAAGGATCTCGTATCGCAGTATAACGCTGAGGAGGTATCAAGGATCTCTGGGGTACCTGTAGATCTTCTGAGAACAGTTGCTAGAATCTATGTTGAGAGGAGCGGAGTGGTTACGAACCATAAGAAGCATGGCATAATCCAGTGGGCCATGGGCTTCACGCAGCATACAAACGCCACGATAAACATTATAAGAGCTGCAGCGATAGTACAGCTCCTACTAGGCAACGTAGGCTTCCCAGGAGGAGGTACGCATCCGTTCAGGGGGCACAGCAATGTTCAGGGGGCGAACGATGTTCAGGGATCGGGGATAGAGTCTCTGCCAGGCTATCATGGGCATCCAACAAGCGCTGCCGAGGTAAGGCTCTACCAGGACTGGAAGCTCCAGGGGATGCCAGATGCATGGAATTGGGAGGTTCCTGATTGGGCTTTAAAGTCCTTCCCAGCTCTACAGGCTAGTGCTAAGAAGGGGCAGGCAGATCTGAATAAGGTTCTCCAGGTATTCAAGTTCTATGGATGGAGGAGGTTCGAGCTTCTCTGGGGGCTATTCTGTGGAACAGACCCTGAGGATGATCCCGTTAACGGTACTGTCATATGTGACTTCCACTTCGGAACAGGGAGCACAGAGGTTGTCTTTCCGAGAAGGGCTCTGAATAAGGAGATAAGGGCTGCCCTAGTATTTGGAGAGAACCCAGCTGTCACTAACCCCAATGCCAAGATCATATGGGCTGCCCTAGCATCCCTAGATCTCCTCGTGGTTAGCGATATATTTGAGACGGAGACAGCTTGGTTCGCAGATGTGCTTCTACCAGCAGCTGCCTTTGCTGAGAAAGAGGGTACTAGGACAGATGGTAACAGGGTTATCCAGTGGAGCTATAAGGCCCTAGAGCCTAAGGGGGTCTCGAGGCCTGATTACTGGATAGTTGTCAAGCTATTTGACTACCTATATAGAGCCGGGGCTATAAAGCTCCCAAGCATGGTTTATGGTAAGAATGTTGAGAGGGTGAAGTTCAGAGTAGGGGGTAGGGTTGTGGATGTTTATGAGAGGATCATAGATCCCAAGGCTTCGTGGAACTATGCTGGGGGTACTGGTAATGCAACACCTATAGGGCCTATAGAGGCTGAGGTGAACCCGAGGATCATAAGTAAGGAGATAAGCTACTCAACACTGATCTATGATGGGATATATAACCCCGTTAGAGATGAGTTCACAACCATGAGGAGGAACTCAACGCTTAGGAAGGAGGGTGAGATAGATGGTCTCTTTAGCAAGGCATTCGGAGTATATAAGAACTGGGGCTGGTCATGGCCCCAGAATGTGAGGTTCCTCTACAACTACGACTCCCTCGTTGCTGTCCTCGGAACTAGCTATAGATTCACAGCAGCTGGTAGAGAGTGGGTAGTGACTGGGGAGACAGGCGAGTGGATCGATGAGTATACAGGTGAGTATAGGCCGGCATTCATACCCGGCCATAACTTCTGGGAGCCCAGGGCCTTTAAGAGGAGGCTCAGCGGGATCTCTGATCTATGGGGAGGTGCTAATATAATGATGTTCATTAGAACCGGGCAGCTGGAGTTCCCCGCCAAGAGCTTCGTTGTTATCCAGGATGGGGATGTGAAGATACTATCCTTCCAAGAGTTTGTAGCCCTCACGGGTATGAGGTATCTATGGGCCAACGACACCCTCTACTGGGACGAGCAGACAGCTAGTATGAAGGCGGCTGTTAAAAGACCATTCTTCCCAGGCGATAGCTGGGCTAAGTATAAGCCTGTCTATGAGCAGTTTAGATCTAAGCTCCAGCAATACTATAGCCAGACTGGGAGTATGAAGCAGGCAGTGCTAAAGGTTATAGATGAGATGAAGGGATGGTACGCAGGATATAACTTCAGCTACCCAATACACACGGAGCCCGCAGAATCTCCAGATCCTGAGCTTGCGATTAAATACCCAACAATAGCGTGGATCAACCCATACAATGTTATGGTTCTCAAGGAGCAGCCAGACATAACATCTGGAAAACCCGTCGGGCTTGCCCTGGTTCCAAGTGAGCTGAAGGAGAGGGGAGAGCTTGTTGTGCTAACAACAAACAGGCTTACAGAGATGTTCCACAGCGGCGCTATGACAAGGAACCTGCCCCTGCTATCACAGCTCGTGCCGGAGCCCTTCGCATATATACCGGAGCCCCTAGCAGCTAAGCTAGGTATAAAGTCTGGTGACTATGTTGAGATAGCAACTGCGAGGGGTGTTATAAGGCTAAAGGCCTTTGTAACAAAGGGAGAGGCTGTTGTCAGGGTGAACAACAAGGATCTGCCGGTGGTTAACCTGATATGGGCCTTCAGCTTCCAGGGGAGAACCACTGGGCCTCAGGCTAACTTCCTAAACCCAGATGTGGGGGATGTGGTTACAACTATACAGGAGTCAAAGGCATGGATAGGTTTTGTAAGGAGGGCGGGGTGATGGTAGATGGTTAAGATGGAGTTCCCGAGCAAGGATAGCGGTATAGCTGTGCTCGTTAACATAGATAACTGTATAGGCTGCAGAGCATGCCAGGTGGCATGTCAGACATGGAATGGGAGAACACCTCCCCAGACTAGCTTCAGCCCAACATTTACAAATCCACAGAGCCTAATGGCGAATGCATGGAAGGTTGTGATGTTCCACGAGATTACTAGGGAGAAGGTGATAAGCTTTGAAGGAGCAACAGTTAGGATAACAGATGCTGTGGAAATAGTTCCGATACCATATAACTGCCTCCACTGCGCAGCTGCACCATGTGCAAGGGCATGCCCCGTGGGGGCTATAAAGGTGAGTCCTGAGGGTGCAGTGGTTATAGAGGCGAGCGAATGTATAGGATGCGGATACTGTGCAGATGCATGTCCATATGATGTTCCAAAGAGGGGATCTGATGGGAAGTACTATAAATGCACATTCTGCGTTGACAGAATACAGAATGGGAAGGCACCGGCATGTGTCGAGGTATGCCCGGCCAATGTATTTACATTCACATCCATGGAGAACGCTGTGAAGTTGGCCCGCGAGATGGAGGCATCTGGGAAGAAGGTCTATGGCCTTGATGTCGATAGCTATGTTGGTGGGAGGGTTAGATGGATATTCGCCCTCTCAAGCGATAAGGCCTCCAAGGTATTCCCCAAGCAGTTCCCGGAGAAGGCTGTTGTTCAGACGGAATCCCTTAGAGAGGCTCTGAAATCGATAAGCATACCTGGTCTCGGCATTATATCAGCAGCTGTCTTCGCCCTAGGCGTTGTTGCCTGGCGCATGGATAGGATCAGAAGGATCAGAGGCTCTAAGAAGGCTGAAAAAGGTAATGGAAAGAACGGGGGAGAGAGGAAATAGATAGAGTGTTATAAGAGCTAGTGGGTGGCTGGTTTGGGGGAGGAGAGGGAGATAGAGATCCTCGGTATGGGGACTAGGATAGCCCATACCCTGCAGCTCATATTCTTCACACTACTGGTTTTGACAGGGCTGGTGCTCCTATCGATAGAGTTGTTCGCATGGATAGTCTATCCAATAGGTGTCCCCCTAGCACCTATAGTAGGACTTAGCCAGGAGACAGGGGCTGTGACTGTTGGTGTTGAGGTTGCAAGGGCTATCCACAGGTTTACAGGCCCTCTATGGGGAGCGCTATTAATAGTATATGGTATATACCTAGTTATAACCAGGAAGATCCTTGTCTTCGAACCCCTTAAAAAGCCTTTGAGGCAGCAGATAAGAGAGGCCATAGCTCTTCTAAACCACTATGCCCTGGGCAAGCCACTGCCAAGGGATGTTGAGGAGAATCTAGATAGGCATAATGTTCTCGTCTCATATTTAACCGTGGTTCTGATAATAGCCTTTATACTAGTGGGGGGCAGCGGAGCTGCTATGATCTATCTAAATCTAACACCAGATCAGCATAGGATTATGCTCTTACTACATGACATAGGGTTCTATCTAAGCATACTATTCACGCTAGCCCATATCTTCGCAGTTACACATCCAAATAACATACCGATTCTAAAGGCAATGTTTACAAACGGCAGGGTAGCTCTGAGATGGGCTGAGCAGCATATGCCCAGATATATAAGATCTAGACTCACACATGGGGGAATAGAGGCCCAAGGCGATTAGCCTATCTATAGTTAGCAGAGGGTTAATGGTTTTTCATTCCACGTGGAAGAGCGGTGGAGCCGGTGATCCCATGGCCAAGGGTATGGATGGGATCAGCTATTACGAGATAGAGCCTAGCATAGATAGCTATATGGATATCCCCATAGCTATTGATGAGAGATTCGAGGTATATGTTAACGATAAGCACTACACAACCCTATTCACAATGCCCTCGGGTGTTGAATATGCTGTGATAGGTAGTCTTGTGAGGGATGGCATTATATCTTCGATCGAGGATATAGATGGGATAGAGGTTAATCCAAGGGGTAGGAGGATAGATGTGAGGCTGAAGAGGGATACAGAAATCCGTAGGATCTATATTGAGGACTGCTCTATACTAGCTGAAAAAGGGGTATATGTCTCCTCAAAGTATAGGGTGCAGTGGAAGACCCTTCTGGATATATTTTCTGACTTCAATCTAAAGACATCATCTGTGTCGATGGGGATAGCCTCTCACACGAGCGGGTTATATAACATAGAGGAGGGTAGGGCGATAATAGCCCATGATAGTAGTAGGCACTCATCGATTTTAAAGATAATAGGTGCTGGAGTTGTGAAGGGCTTTAGATTCGATAGATCTGTGGTTATAACTACTGGGAGGGCATCATCAGATATGATCATTGCCATAGCAAGGGCAGGGATACCTATAGCGATCTCTATGAGAGGACCTCTATATAGCGGTGTAACAGCAGCCATAACCCTGGGTGTAACCCTTGTGGTTAACTTTAGAAGGGGTGAGAAGGTGCGTGGGTTAACACCTCTTACACATATAAAGAGGATAGAGGGTTATAGAGGCATACATAATAGCCCTGGCAGCGATATCTAGCTAAGGAAGCCAATGGAGGCTAGGGGTTTTAAAGAGCTTATAAATATAGATGACGCGGTTAGAGGGGCTATCAAGAGGATCACCCATAAACCTAGAGTGGTTATCTCAAATATATCCGAGGCTCTGGGGAGATATCTTGCAGAGGATATAGTATCCCCTGTCGATGTCCCCCCATTCGATAGAGCTGTTGTAGATGGATATGCTGTTAGGAGTAGAGATACATTTGGAGCCTCCCCTAATAGCCCTGTGATCCTGAGGGTTAAGGGGGTGATAAAGGTTGGTTCGAAAGCAGATCAAGATCTAGGTGAGGGTGAGGCATATGAGATACAGACAGGTGCACCACTACCAAGGGGTGCTGATGCTGTTGTTATGTATGAGCATACAAGGAGGATCGATAAAGATGCTGTAGAGATCTACAGACCTGTACCTCCTATGGGCAACGTATCTAGGAGGGGTGAGGATGTAAGGGCTGGGGAGAAGATCCTTGCTAGGGGTGTTAGGCTCGCCCCATGGGATCTAGGGGTTATAGCCTCCATAGGGATCCCAAGGATCCATGTTTATAGACCGCTGATAGCACTTATATGCACTGGGAGCGAGCTTGTTGAAGTTGATAACGCTAGAATAGAAGATCTAGCTGGTAGGGGCCTTGTAATCAATAGCACGAGATTCGCTATAGAGGGGCTTGCCAGGCAACTAGGATTCGATGTGGAGTATATGGGGATAGTCCCCGATGATAGTGAGGAGATATATAGAGCAATCTCAAAGGCCCTAGAGCTGGGAGATGCTGTAGTCACTATAGGAGGGGTATCGGTAGGATCCTCTGATAACACTGTAGAGGCTGTGAAGAGATTTGAGCCGGAATATCTAGTCCATGGAATCGCTATAAGGCCTGGGAGACCTACGAGCATAGCGGTTGTAAGGGGTAAGCCTGTGATAATGCTAAGCGGCTTCCCAGTAGCAGCCATAACCGGTTTCGAGGCCCTAGCAAAACCAGTTCTACTTCACATGGTAGGTGGTAAGGAGGAGCCGAGACCAGTTATCAGGGGTATACTCACCAGGAGGATCTCAACACCGGTTAACACAAGATCCTATGT
>JAWAXC010000078.1 GCA_038897115.1 Sulfolobales archaeon
AGGCCCTATGACAAGCCATGCAAGAATAGTAGCAATTATAACAGCATTTTCCCACCTTATCCTTGCTATCCTTATAATGGCATTGGTCGCAGCTGGAACATCACCGGTAACATTGGTGCTAGCAGTTGCGAGGAAAGCAAACACTAGACCAAACAAACCTAGGATAGGTGTTGGTGAGTACTTAGCTATTATATCGATAGGGCTATAGATCCCACCTGTTAGCGATGTCGCTATAAAGCCTAGTAGTGTACCCACAACCTGAGGCACTATCAAGCCCAATGTATGTCCATAGTATAGAGTTTTGAAGGACTTGTTATACCTACATATATCGGAAACATTCAGGGCTATCGTACTCCACCAAGCAGTCTGAACAGCTATCATGAGGAAGAACTCGGTACTGATCCAGCTTACCCTACCCTCATATATGGGAATAGGGTTTTTGGGGATCGAAGGCTCTGTATATAAATAGATCACGAACCATGTGAAGAATATAATTAGGAGAGGGCCTGCCACTAGATCTAGATATTTGATCCCCGTTATTCTTTTATAACCTACAAGAGCAACTATAGCTAGATATATTATAAATGTTATAGGAGTATATCTAAGGGATTCCGAGACTATAGCATCAGGTGGAAAGCCTGCTACAAGCATGGCTGAGGCTGTGATAGCCCATGCAGCTATATATCCATCAACACCATACCAGAAGATCGATACTATAGCTCTAACTAGAAGAGGAACTATAGATCCTCTCACACCAAAGGAAGATCTGAGCTGAACCGGGAATGGAATCCCGTATTTAACACCTAGCCAGCCATTAAGAGTCATGATCGCTGCAACAACACCATTGCCTATGAACGCAGCTATAAGGGCCTGTAGAAGGGATAGACCCAAGATCTGTGATAACCATCCTAGAAAGAAAATTGATGTAGTTATAGCCATAGAAAGTATCATAACCGTATAGGTAAAAGATCCTATTGTCCTCTGTGAAATAGGTGTTGGAAGAAGATCAGGGTGGTCTTTCGTGCCTATTACTCTAACTTCTACTAAACCCTCACCCAATTCAACCAACCGAAATATATTAACATATTAGTTTTAAATATTTTTCAAAAGAGGATATATTGGCATATATAATGAAAGGCCGTTGAAACGCTTAAAAGAGATTAACCTAAGTTAGAAATTATTGAGAAAGCATATGATCTAGGATACTATGAATATCCTAGGAGACTAAATCTAGAAATGCTTTCGAAAAAGATCTGTATGTCAGTATCTATGCCCTCTAAAATGTTAAGAGTTGCTAAGAAAAAGATTATTATGAAATATCTTAAAGCTATAGACAATTATTTAGACATCGAGTAGTAGAACTACATCGGCGGAGATCGCATCCAGCTTACCTAATCCTTATGTTACCCAGTACCTTGATAATGGATCTCTAATCCTGGTTAAAATTATAGATCATCTATTGCCGAATGTAGATCTTGAACTATAGAGCTTCATTCCTATCAGAGCTCCCATACCAAACATTGCTCCTGAGCTGTGTCCTATTTCCAAGAGATCTATCAGAGCTCCGATCATCTTGGGATCATTTGGATCTCTCAGAAGCTTCTCTAAAGGCTCATAGATAACCCCTTTAGAGGCTTTCCTAAGTATATATGCTGAGATCACAGTAGTCTTCTTGAGGCTCGACTCACTGATCTCCACGGGCTTTCCTCCACATATTTTTCCCAGAATATTGTATGTTGTTATGAACCCAGCAGCAAGATCGTCGCACGACGGGGTTAACCCTCTTCCGAATCCTATGCATTTTTCAAGGAGCCTTACTAGCTCTTCAACATGATCCCTTCCTATTGCTATGCTATGTATGTGTTTTAGTATATCGCTGAGGATCTCAAGCTCATCTCTATAGATCTTTCCTATAAATATTGATATGTTTAAGAACCTCTCTAAAGTTTTATCAATATCTTCTAGGCTTTTGATTTTATAGCATATCTCTCTATAGGTTTTAATCTCTGGGCTATAGATGGAGGCCTTCGCAAGATCTATAGCTATAGAGTTGTCTACAAGTATTAAATTCTTATCAATGACTAGGCGATCTCCGATGGAGATAAATTTAGATAGATCTTTAATATGTAATAAAAAATAATCCATATCTAGTGATATACTGGATTCAGATCTAATTCTAGACACTGCTATATCGAAGACTATATCTCCATTAAGCTCTACATAGGCTCCTCTTGAAAATACGCTGTGGATCCTAAAGATCCTGTGCTTTGTAATATATTCCTTCGCTATCCATCCTATCGAATATGCTGGGATCCTCTTCATTGGTTATAGCCCATATACCTCTGCAAATCTTCTGAGAGCAGCTTTGAAAGGCTCTATCGGCATTGTAACTATCCCAGCCCCTATCTGTCCTTTGTTAGGCTCTCTATGGGCTATCCCGGTGTTTATAGTGGGGGTTATACCTGTTGCTATTACCTTCCTAATATCTATCCCGGTTGGCGTGCCCTGCATCTCTAGATATGGTATTGTGAAGTATCTATGCTTCGTATATGTGATCTGGTACATCCTCTTCGTGTTCTCAACAGCGAATTCAACAGATCCTCCAACCCAGCTTACGATAGCTGGGGCTGCTGCCATTGCAAAGCCCCCGAAGCCCGCTGTCTCCGTTATCGCTGAGTCCCCTATATCTGGGTTGGCATCTTTCTCAGAATATCCAGGAAACCACACCCCCTTGGGCACTGGTGCTGGTGCTGTGAACCACTCATCCCCAAGCCCGCTCACCCTTATACCAAACTCGGTTCCATTTCTAGCCATAACCGTTACTATTGTGCTATATTTGATACTATGGGCAGCCATAGTCATCACCTTAGCCCCTGCCATGACTATGTTGAGGGTTGTGAATGGGTTTCCATATATGAAGCTATATGCCTCCCTAACCAAGGATCTATCGAGATCTGTTGAGAAGATATAGGGAGCCATCTCCCTTATAAAGAGGGTTGTTGCAGCCACAAGCCTGTTATGGCAGTCGTCACCCATATGTATAGCCTGCGCTATGAGGGATTTAACATCGAGGCCTTCTCTACCATCTCTCCTCATAGCCCTTATAGCCTCTCTAAGAACTGGGTAGAGAACCCTCTCCATCCATCTAAGCCTATCTATGACATCCCTATCATAGACACCATATCTGAGAACCCTTCCAATACCCTCATTCATATTTGAATATGCATATCTCTCAGGGTTCCTCCGATCCTTAACTATATATACAGGCATCCTAGGAGAGATCACACCAGCCATGGGGCCTACCGAGCTGTGATGATGCGTAGGCTCGATAACGATCTCACCCCTTCTAAGCATTCTATCAGCCTCCTCAGGAGAGCTAGCCCAACCCTCATAGATAGCAGCACCTATGAGAGCCCCCCTCAGAGGCCCCGAGGCCTTCTCATATGTTATGGGTGGGCCTGCATGGAGCAGCATATAATCCTTCATACCTGGGATAACCTTTATAGCTAGATCCATGTCGACCCAGTATGGCTCAGCCTCCATCATCCTCTCAACAGCATCCCTATTAGCCCTCTCAACCTCCTCCTTAATAGACTGTACACCTCTAGCCATGCTCCCCACCCCTCTTCCATCTAAGGGCTAGCCTCACCGAGTCCAGGATCTGCTTATACCCTGTGCATCTACATACAATGCTATTGAGAACCTCTGAGATCTCCTTATCAGATGCGTTAACCATGTTCTCAGAGATCCAATATGCTGTGAGCACAAATGCTGGTGTGCAGTATCCACACTGGTATCCAAACGACTCTACAAAAGCCCTCTGAACCGGGGATGGCTTCAAACCCTCTGAAAGCCCTTCTAAGGTAATTATATTCGAGCCATTAGCCTCAACGGCTAGTACTGTGCATGACTTCACAAGCTTTCCATCCATGATCACAGTGCAGATCCCACAATCACCTACGAGGCATCCAGCCCTAACACTTTTGATCCCAAGCCTGTTTCTGAGAACATCTATCAGCCTCTCACTAGGCTTAACATCAATAGCCCTTTTAACCCCATTCACTGTAAAGCTGATCCTCACAGGCTTTCACCCCCTAATAGCTTTCTGAGAAGATATGCTGTTCCGAACTCTATTAAGTGCATTCTATACTCCCTAGAAGCCCTCGCATCATTCGGAGGATCTACGAGTGATTTTATATATCTAATCGCCTCGCCGATTAAGGATGTTATGGGCTTATCCTGTCTAAAGATCTCCTCTATATTCTCAACAAGAATTGGCTGGGGAGCTGCGGATGAATATGCTATCCTCACTATCCTCTCACCCGGACTATCGATCTTAGCTGTTAGAGCAGCGATCCCAAGGATCCACCAGACCTTGAAGTAAGCCCCCCTAGATCCTTGAGGAGGCTCTGGCACATAGATCTTTGTGATCACCTCATCAGGCTCTAGAGAGAAGCCTCCTCCCTTCCTAACAAGCTCCCATATAGGGATCATCCTAGTCCCTCTCATAGATGAGATCTCAACCCTAGCCCCTAGAACCATTAGAGGTGGTATTGTATCAGCCTGGAGGGTTGGATTACATATGTTACCCCCTATCGTGGCCCTGCTCCTAAGATGGAAATCCCCTATCTGCCTCACAGCATCCCAGAGCACGCTGTACTTGCTCCTAACAATATCGCTTCTCTCAAGCTCCCTAAGGGTTACAGCAGAACCTATCGATAACCCCTTCCCCTCGTTATATTCAAGGACTGTTAGCTCCTTAACCCTTTTAATATCTATCACATACTCATATCTAAACCCTGTTCTCATTAGATTTATAAGAACTGTTCCACCAGCTAGTACAGCTGCTCTATCCCCATACCTAGACTTCAGGGCTAGGAGCTCGTCTAGGCTCTCCGGCGATAGATATTCGAAGTCTGGGAGGGTTGTTCTGAAGACAAGGGCCATCGGATCACCCGATCATGGTTTTTCTAAGCATCTCGAGGAGATCAGGCCTCTGCTCCTTAATAGCTTTTAACAGCCTCTCAGGCGTTATAGGGTATTCCTTAACCCTAACACCTATAGCCCTGTAGATGGCATTAGCTATAGCAGCCTGCCATGGCAGCGCTGTGAGCTCCCCAATACCCTTTGCACCATATGGAGCATTTCTCTGTGGAACCCCGAGGCTTTCAAAGACTATCTCGGGAGGCATATCCTCGACCCTTGGAAGCCTATATTCTAGGAAGCTGGGGTTTCTCAGAGCCCCTGTCTCGTCAAAAGCTATAGCTTCTTTGAGCGCTAACCCTATACCCATTAACACACCACCATATACCTGGCCAGCTGCTAGGCCTGGATTTATGATCGGTGTATCTGCTACGAAAACCGCTTTTAGAACCCTTACCTGCATAGTTATCAGATCAACCTCCACCTCAACACCACCTGCAACGAATGTTACGAAGGGCTTTGGATTCCCCTTCCCAGTCTCTGGATCTAGATACGTTGTTCCCGAGGGCACATGGGATCCCCTTCCTATTAATGGGCCATGTATAGTCTCCCCACTTGGGAATGTATATCCAAGGGCTATCTGCTCAAGCGATAAGCATTCCCTCGGCCTCCCAGCAACACATGCCCTGCCATCCCTAATCTCTATCTCGTCCTTGAACACGTTGAAGGCTCTCGCAGCAACCTCCCTTATCTGCTCCTTCAGATCCTGGATAGCTCTTAGAAGGGCCTGTCCATCGCTGAAGAGACCCCTGCTACCCACCGTCTGCCAGGTGTATGGAACAAGATCTGTAGACCTATGGGAAGAGATCCTCACCTTCTCAACAGGTATGCCTAGCTCCTCAGCAACAATCTGGGCTAGAGCCACAATTGTTCCCTGGCCGAATTCCCCTGTTCCTACAAGCACATCAACGGAACCATCCTCATTGAGCTTAACAATTGCTGATGAAGCAGCATTGGGAGGCTGTACAGGTCCTTTCCACGCAGCAGCTATCCCCTTACCCCTCACCCTCCAGGGCTCTCCAGGCTTCTCAGGGGGTTTATAATACTCTATAAGCTCTGCAGCCCTTCTAATAACCCCTGCTGGGTCTCCAGCATCCTCGGCTAGGATCTCCTGGGTTGGTGTTATAGAGGATCCTGGTTTGAGCGCGTTCATCAACCTAAACTCTACAGGATCGATCCCGAGTTTCTCGGCTAGAATATCCATCTGCTGCTCAAACGCAGATGTTAGCTCGAGAACCCCGAAGCCTCTGAATGCTGTTGTGGGAACCTTATTAGTGTATACGGCATATCCATCAACACTTATATGGGGTATCTCGTATGGACCTGTAGCCATAAATGTTGATGATCTTATGACGTTTACTGTGTAGTCAGCATATGCCCCCGCATCGAGGTAGTACTCACCAATATGTGCAACAAGCTTTCCATCCTTTGAAGCCCCTGTCCTCATCTTAAACAGGAAGCCGGGCTTCTGAGCCATGTAGTAGAAGTTCTCCTCCCTATTCAGCGATAGATAGACCGGTCTGCCACCAAGCTTCATCGATATGAGAACAGGTATATGCTCTAAGAGCAGACCAGCCTTCCCCCCAAAACCCCCTCCTGTGTAGAGGTGGTGAACAACTATCCTGCTAACAGGTATGCCGAGGGAGCTTGCAAGTAGATTTCTAACCGCAAATGGTGATTGATGGGAGGACCAAACCTCTATGGTTCCATCACTTCTAACCCTTGCAGCTCCAGCCCATGTCTCCATATATGCGTGGGACTGGGGATCAGATCTATATGTCTCCTCAACAACCACATCAGCCTCCTCCATAGCCTTGCTAGCATCTCCTTTCCTCAGCTTAACCCTATTAGCTATATTACTCCCTGGAACTGGGTTGATGAATGGAGCCCTTCTATACTCCCCAAGCCTCTCATGTATCACAGGGGCTCCAGGGGCTAGGGCCTCCTCGATTGTGAATACAGCTGGGAGGGGCTCTACCTCTATATCTATAAGCTCTGCAGCCTTCTCAGCTATATCCAGGCTCTCTGCAACAACTGCTGCGAATGGATGCCCATAATATAGGATCTTCTCCCTGGCAAGCACATCTCTATCCGCTGCATATATCCCAACCTTATGTGGGAAATCCTCGCCTGTGAAGACAGCCACAACCCCTGGCACCTTGAGGGCCTCTGAATAGTCTATCTTCTTTATCCTAGCATGTGGGTATGGAGCTGATACGAGCTTTATATAGAGCATCCCTGGCAACTCTATATCGCTTGCAAATAAGGCTCCACCGTATACCTTGTCAACATCGAATCTCGGTATAGGCTTACCCACATATCTAAATCCCTTATCCTCCATAGGAACGCCAATCAATGTTATCTTTGAAGGGGATATAAGCTGGTTCGATATATAGCTGATATCCTAGATATTTCCTTCACCAATACTCTATAAGGGCTGGTAGTTGGGATTTATAGGGGGTTTCCTAGCCCTGATCTCATTTCTAACTATATATCCCGTGCCAAGCAGATATAGATCTATATATGATGCTGCACAGTACTTCCCACTAGCCCCTATAGTAGGTCTCCTCAGAGGAGTCCCGATATCATTGCTATCCTATGTGCTTGCAAAACACTATCCAGAGGGTTTTATCGCGGGTATCATGGTGGCGTTTCACATGCTTGTCCAAGGCTTTTTACATGTTGATGGCTTTATAGACTATGGAGAGGCTCTCCTCGCCCACAGATTTGGCCGAGATGCTAGAGATGTTATGAAGGATAGGTATAGAGGATCCTATGGGGTCTCTGTAGCAGCCCTCTATGTAGTGCTTCTCTACACATCTATATCATCAGCCCCTCTCGAATATCTACCTGTGATCCTAATGCTTGGAGAGGTTATAGAGGGGGTTTCAATGGTTATCACACTATGGCTTGGACATGAAGAGCCGTATAACGGGCTGGGAAGGATCTTTAAGGAGAGGATTAGGGCGGGAGGGGCTATAGCTTCCCTCATCATCGCATCTGCTATATATATAGCCACAATATATTTAATGGATATCCGGTGGAGTATCCACCCATTTATAACAGGTATATTATCTCCTATAGTTGTTACCATTATAGCCAATAGGATCCCTGGATATGTGAGTGGAGATATAATAGGGTTTTCAGGCGAGCTATGCTACCTAGTATTTATAGCATCATGGGTAATCCTATGATCGAGTATCTGATCCCCTCTAACCCTATCTATAGAATCGCCCCGATTCTCATCGGCCTCATAATGGATCTTCTATACCCCTATCATACTGGGATAATGCTGAAGATACACCCAGTATATACAAGCTATGTAATGGCGAAGAAGCTAGCCCCTCCAGGATCTACTAGGTTGAGGGGTGTGGCAACATGGGTAATAGTTATGGCCACACATCTAGCTCTATATGCCTGTGCTCTATATATATCATATCTAATCAGCGATCTCCTATGGCTTATCATAGCATCATATATAGTTAAGATCTCAACACCTGTAAAGCTTTTAAGGGATATAGTTCTCTCAATAGCTAGATGCCTCGAGAGAGGAGATCTCCTTTGTGCGAGGGAGAAAACCTCTTGGATAGTTAGGAGAGATACAAAGAACCTAGGGGAGGGCCATATAGCGTCTGCAGCAATAGAATCCCTCTTCGAAAGCACTGTAGATGGTATCTCATCCCCACTATTCTACACAGCCCTTTTCGGTCCCCTTGGAGGGCTTGCACAGAGAATCATAAATACCCTTGATAGTGCTCTGGGATATAAAACTCCCGAATATATCTATGCGGGATGGCTCTCTGCAAGAGCCGATACAGCTATAAGCTTTATCCCAGCAAGGATTACCGCTATATTAATTATTATACTTGCACCAATAGCTGGTGGGGAAGTGGGTAGGGCGTATAACATATATAAAATATATAGGGGTAGGACTGAGAGCATCAACGCCGGGCATCCCATGTCTGCAGCCGCTGGAGCTCTAGGTGTGAGGCTAGAGAAGATCGGTAGCTACTCTCTGGGCGAGGGGGAGCTCCCTAGATATGGAGATATCTATAGAGGGTTGAGGCTCTTCTACTCACTTCTGATAGCTATATATATTCTTTCTATAGCTCTCGCAACGCTGACTCACATGATCTTGAGGATCTAAAAATCCGCATAGATCGTTATAGCTCTATGGCTATGGCGTTTTCGATAGCTCGATCAGCCTCGAGATCTTAGCTATATCTCTATATGATATATTGATCGTGGGTATCCCCCTTTTAAATAAGGATCTCATGATATCCATGCCACCCTTGATCATATGTAGGGCTTCTAGCCTTGAAGCTAGATCTCTTTTTCCTATAGTGTCAATATCTGGGGTTGGGATCACAGCGTATATAGACCCCCCGGAGGCTTTAGCAGCTCTCATGATAAGCTCTGAAAGGTTAGAGGCATACCCAGGATCCATTGTTGGGTGGAGGAAGAGAAGGACAGAGCTTCCCTCGCCCACATATCTCGATATAGCTCTTATAATCCTCACATGATCTTCTTCAGCAGGCTTCCCAAGATCTGGGGAGAAGGCTATTTTGGAGAGGGATGAGATAACCCTTCTATAGGCATTAACACCCCTTATAGGTGGTACTATATCTAGAAACCCCTTTCCAAATGCTATTA
>JAWAXC010000079.1 GCA_038897115.1 Sulfolobales archaeon
CCATCTATTGAAACATCTATGGGTGACCTATATTTGTTTGTAACAATGATGGACACGGTATTCAGATAGACGGGGTTTGATGGTGCTGATATGAACTTGCCATAGATATAGACTGGGTTTGTTTTGAGGTAGTAGCTGCTATACCCAGCCACCCTTATAGAGATTGTCGATTCTGTGAACAGCCCCAGACCAGGGTATATTATAGACGCTGCTATGACTGCTAGGACAACCGTTGCTGTTATCAGCAATGCAGTAACAACTATATCCGAGATCCCCTTCGAAACTGCTCTAGCAATGCTTGGCATGGAGGCTCCATCTAGTCTCTGCATCCAGAGCAAAAGGATTTAGAGTATAATATATGGTGTAAAAAGGTGAGGGCTGCGATATATATAGCCCTGATCCTCGCTCTGATATCCATCGCATCACCTGCAGAGCAGATCTATGCCCAGAACCCGCAGCAGTGGATATCCCAGCCGCTGAATGTGAGGAAGATATGGGTTGATAGTGTAAATGGCACTGCTGTTGGTGCGAGTGGCAACATCATAGCTATATACTCTGATGCTGATAAAACGCTTTACTTCATAGATGCTATGACCATGAATAAGATCTATGAGTTCCCCGCCAGCATACTTCTGATGGATAATATATCTAGGGTGATAGATCTCTCCGCTGTGAATAGAGAGTGGAGCGGCTTCCTAGTCCTCTCAAAATCATCGGCAACGATAGTAGATCCTAGGAGTGGATATATATATGCCAGGTTCGGACTTCCAGGAAGCACTGTTGGTTTTAGCGACAACGCTGTATATCTATATAACTCCGAGGCTGTCATCTGCCTCGATATGAAGAGCCTAAAGGTTGTTGGAACAATGCCTCTGAAGCTCGGTGCAGCATCTGTTATTATGAACCCACAGTCCTATGGTATAGACCCGTGGTCCTCCCTCATAAGATATTCGAGGGGAGTAGGTACAGATCCCTCATCACCTCCGATGGCTACAGCTACAGCCGATAGGTTCTTCAGGATGTTCGTTGATTGGCTGAACAAGACCCTCTCAACATCCTCTGTACTGCTCAGGGATGTGTCTGGAGAGTCTATATATATACCATATAGATCTGGTTCTCTTGATTTCAGAGATATATATAGCATCATATCTACAGAGGTGAATGGTGCGTGGTGCAGGGTATCCGGGCTGAGCACATATATTGCAGCATCCTATAACGTTCTATCTCCATTCACAATATCTTTCACAGCACATGCGATCAACACTACAACTAACGAGGAGCTAACCCTCCTTGTGGACTACATAGCTAGGGATGATGGTACACAAATACTTGTTAATGGAACAAATATATTCAGTCTCCTCAACATAACGGCTACAAACGGTGGGATAATATCGACAGCTAGGATCGTTATAGGTGTTGTCGAGATGCGGATGATAACAAGTGTCAGCATTAACACGATCATGAGGATAGCTGTTGTGAGGGCAGGATCAGCAGGTGGGTTTGACAGCTTCGTAGCCATATACCAGCCATATGGAGGGCTTCCAGTTGTTGCAACATATACACAGGACGGCGTTCTATTGGGATCTACACAGACCCCGCTAGACCCATTTGAATACCGCGTTATAGGTTCTAGCGGGTCTACCGCTGCACTCTGGAAGCAAATACCTGTCCCTGGCCAGAGCCACTTCGCGGTGTACGATACATCTAAGCAATCATATATATCGCTCATATATTCGGTCAAGGCTGACTATGTAGAGCTCTACCCAAGTTCCGATGGAAGTTTCCTCTTCATAGCTGCTACAGGCGGTGGGGGCGATGTTGAGATCGGATATGTCTTCAGATCCTCAGCCATCACAACGAGAATCCTGGGGGCTGCATCGACAAACGCATTCATAGTTGTTGCGTCTAGATATGTTGTTGGGAACACCGCTTTCTTCTTCGTAGCATCTACGGATCAGTCGCTAGCAAATACAACCATAGCCTCGTTTGCATCACAAGCAGAGCTAGGAGTTGTATCTATTGTGTCTAGCTCGCCTGCTAAGGTGTTGTTCGAGTGGAACGGATATTCAAGGGCTTTTCTGATGCAGCCAAACACATCCGTGCAGCTCCCGCTGGGAGCCACTATCAAGGTCTTCATATCCGGGAGGCTTGTTTTCACAGGTGTTGTTACTAAGAGCCTCGACATAGATTTGATGTCTTTCGCAACAGCATCGAACGAGAGCAGGGTTGTGCAGCAGATACCCCCGGAGATCTATCTGCCAAGACCTGCCCAGGAGATCGGTGTTGAAAAGCCTCTATTTGTGTTTGCAAACCTAAGTGCTGTTGCTCTGAAGAGGCTATCACAAGAAGGACTGGATCTGGTGATGAACGACTTCTACATAGTGGTTGCCGAGAGGGGATGGGCATCTATCTTCAACAGGGCTGGTGAGCCTATATGCAGGGTAGCTACTGGTGAGCAACAGCCAACAAGGGTTGAGATGATCGGTAGAAGCATAGCAGCTATATATGGGTTCTGGGGGGTCTCCCTTGTGGATGCATCGACATGCACAGTTATATCATCCCATATGGGTCCTGCATCGGTCTCACCAGATCTCTTGATAGCATCGTGGGGAGGCACCCTCGTCAAGGTTCTAAGTGCATCTACAGGTGAGATCTACTCGCTGCTCCAGTCCCCAGATACTGTTACATTTGCATATCCAGTTACCAGAGGAACAGCAATAGTTGTTGCTGGATCTGCTGCATATGTTGTTACACCATCATCTGTTGCTAGGCTTGTACCGCCTAACGAAACTGTTATATCGTATGCATCGAGCCCTGGTGGTGTTGCAATTGCAACGCAGAGATCGATGATAGTGTATACACCATATACAGGTCTTTTCACATCGAACATAAGCGATCCAGTGACAGGGTTCTACTGGCTCAACGGATACTCAGTCGGGGGAGTTGTAGCTGTTGTTGTTGGTCAGAGCTGGGTATGGGCTGTCAAGGCTACTGGGGAGATAACTCCTATAATGCCTCTACAGGGCAGGCAGGTTCTCGGTGTTAGCAGGAGCGGCATAGCCGTTGGATCTGCTAACTCATCCATTGTTCAGCTCTATGACTTCAGCGGATCACTCAGAGCATCTATATTAATGCCGTTCCAACCATCCAAGGCGATCATCATTGGGAGGAGCCTATCAGCCATAGGGGGATCTGCATACTATGCACCAGATATAGGAGAGGCTATATATAGCCTCTCGATTCTATATGCATCGCCAAGCGATGGAATGCCAGCGAACGTGTCAATACCGGAGATATCCTATGAACGAGTGCTGAGACCGGGCGAGTCGGCTACGATATATCTGGCATACAGGACTAACCTCACAGTAATAGCCACAGCCCCATATATGGAGGTTTTCAGAGCATCTGTGGAGATATCTGACAGGAACAGATACCCTGCGATCCCGATCAATATGAGGTGGACGCTATACCCGGTGAACATATCTGTCTACGTTGTGAAGGCCAACAATATGACTGAGCTGGCACCGAACGCCTCTGGCTATATAGAGGTGGCTGGGCCTGGCGGGAGATACAGGCTAGACGCACCCGGTGGCGTGCTAATGCTCAGATATGGTAACTACAGCGTTTCATTCATATCGAGCTACTATGCGAACTACACAGACTACTATGTAATAGACTCCCCAAGATCTATATCGATCAACACGTCGAAGCTATATACCGACATATTCTTCGAGGTTCTGGACGAGG
This sequence comes from Sulfolobales archaeon, assembly GCA_038897115.1. NCBI lineage: Archaea > Thermoproteati > Thermoproteota > Thermoprotei > Sulfolobales > Sulfolobales archaeon. Next base: position 3,748 of record JAWAXC010000079.1, read on the forward strand.
CTAACAACCCGATCCGGGGTGCCAAGATCGCTGTGGAGGGCTTCGGATCCGCTGTTACGGATGCCAGGGGCAGGGCATCGATCCAGATGATTCCTCTGGGCTCCCTCGTCAATGTGAGCATCGGTGCCCCAGGGTTCTACACATCCGAGAAGCAGATACCAGTATCTGATATGGCTATATACAGGGAGATCCTCAGGAGGATAACATGCCAGCTCACCATAACAGTCACAGATGCTAATGGCATGCCATCATCTGCAACAGTGTTTATAATGAGTGAGAACGGGACACAGCTATTATCATCAACAGTTGCCTTCACAGGGAACTTCACAATACCATATGGCAGGTATGTTGTTAAAAGCCCGGTATCGCAGGATCAGCCGATAGCCTGTGCCTCCGGGGAGAACATATCTGTGAACATAGTCACCCCACCCCCGCCAACCCCAACTATTACGCAGACACAGCGGCCCGGAGGCATACCGATCATAGGTAGCCAGCAGAACCTAGCACTAATAATACTGATCATAACCATTGCATCAGCGATGGGTGTGATCGTATATAGGCTGCATAGGAGAAGGATCTAGAAGCTAAACAGCATATCAGATCTCTTTCCCTTTTTTCCATGCATTTTGTTCATTGCAAATATCCGCTGTGTTTTTGGTGTGGTGTTCTGCTTAGAGCGGAGATAGTGCCGATAGAAGGTGGGAAAAGAAGGCTTCTCGGGATAAGGGCTTTTTTCAGCGTATCCACGTACATGCCATCCCTGATCAGGGATAGGCTTCTCCTCTGGAGCAGGCATGGTGTGTTCATAGCATCGTCTAGGAGGGAGGGTGAGGTTATCAAGAGAATGATCATGGCCGGTGTTGTGTTCACAAACGCACCATCGCTTCACTCAACAGTTAAAAGGGTCTTCAGAGGATCTCTCAGGGATTACCAGGAGGAGGCTCTCTCAACATGGATATCGAGGGGTTATAGAGGCATCATCTCCCTACCAACAGGCTCTGGGAAAACCGTTGTAGGTGTTGCTGCAATAGCATCTATAGAGCTGCCAGCCCTCGTAGTTGCATCGACGGTCGAGCAGGTTAGGCAGTGGAGCGAGCATCTCTCGAGGCTAGCATCTATATCCCCTGTCGAGGTTCACTCGAAGGTCAAGAGACAGCCTAGCCTGGAGGAGATTCTCTCCGCCGATGTCGTGGTAACCACATACGCCACATGTGCAAAGAGGATCGAGATACCTGCTACGAGGAGGGCCCTGGTGATAGACGAGGTTCACCACCTGCCGGCACCGTATTTCAGGAGGATTGTGCAGGCAAGCCCTGCTAGCATTGTTCTAGGGCTATCAGCTACACCGCATAGGGAGGATGGGAAGCACGAGGAGCTATTCCCGATGATAGGCGGTGTCATATATCATAGATCTGCTGAGGAGCTCGCCTCGAAGGGATACCTAGCAATGTATAGAGTCTACAGCGTCCCCGTGAAATTGCTCCCGAGCGAGAGGAGGGAGTATGAGGAGGCTGTCAAGATGTATGAAGAGTTGAAGGGTGATCGAAGCTTCGAGGAGCTCGTGGAAGACGCCAAATGGGATGAGACAGCTAGAGAGGCTCTGAGGATGAAGTCAATAGCAAGGCAGATAGCACTCATGAGCGAGTCGAAGATATCGGCTATAAAGAGGATCGTATCGAGACACCTGATGCTAGGCGATAAGGTGATAGTGTTCACAGAGTATGTTGATCAGGCCAAGAGGCTTGCTGAGGAGCTCGGAGCACTCCTGATAACAGGCGATACACCCGCCAGAAAGAGGGCCGAGGTCTTCAACAGATTCAGGGAGATGCAGAGCGGTGTGCTAGTAATAACGAGGGTGGGTGATGAGGGTATAGATATTCCGGATGCGAATGTGGGGATAATAGCTAGTGGGACTGGGAGTAGGAGGCAGTATATACAGAGGATAGGCAGGCTCCTCAGGCCAAAGCCCGGGAAAACAGCTGTTATCTACGAGGTATTCACAGCGGATACAACCGAGAAGTTCGAGGTTAGAAGGAGAAGAGGTATAACTACTACACAGGGGTGAGATATGGCTACGAGAGGATGCTTCTCTTATTCTTCTTACTATTCACGATCTGCATGAGCCTCTCTATCTCGTTCAGAACCATCGTGGGTGCTCCGAGCATCTTGGATGTCCTGTGCATGGATTCCAGATCCGATGCCCTTGTAACAAGGTCTACCGTGAAGCTCTCCACAGCAGTATATAGATCTGTTATGCTCAGGGTATCTCTCCCGCTAGCCACAGCGGCTATCACCGCGTGCTTAGCTATAGCCTCGATCTCCCTCGGTGTGTATCCAACTATGGCCTCTGATATATAGTTTATAGCGTTCTCCATCTTCTGATCCCTGTTCACCGAGACACCGACCTCGGCGGTATATCTCTCTATAAAAGATGTTAATAGTGCTTTGACATGCTCCTTGCTCGGGGGCGGCGGGATCGGGATCTTTATGTTGCCGAATATAGGGTCTTTGACCAGGTACTCGGGGAGCTTAGATATCGATGAAACTGTTATGACCATCACGACGTTCTCAGCACCCTCCATGATCTTGTTCACAAGGATCTCCCTGGTTCTCGCCATGGTGCTGTCCTCACCACCAGTACCTGTATTGTGCTGTACAAATATAGACTCTATATTCCTTATGATGAGGAAACCGCCGCCGCTCCTCGAAAACCCATCTAGGGCTGCACCCATGTTCCTCTCGGTCTCTCCGAACCACTTGCTCAGCATACCCTCTATATTCAGCTTGGCGGCCCTCACACCGAGCTCATAGGCTATTGATGATGCTAGCGTTGTCTTCCCACCCCCGGGAGGGCCGAAGATCATGATTGATTTGAAGAAGTGGGGGTTCCTGGAGAGGGGCTTCAGAATAGCCCTCGATATTATATCTGCTATGCTCTGGCTGAGAACAAGCTCCGAGAACCTCTTCGTCCTCCTGATCGGCGAGAGCCCCTGTGGGAGCAGTGCTTGCGAGGATATCTCAGGCTTCTTGAGGCTACGTATGGAGGAGCTGATCTGGGGTGCGACGACGAGATCTGCTAGTGTGAAGAATATAGATGTGTTCGCAAGCCTCTCGGGCATCGACGTGAGGATCGCCATCTTATATCTATAACCCCTTATCGCTGAGAACCCGTAGAACCTTGCCACAGCAGATATGAATCTCTGTATGCCTGACTGCCCGGGCTGTGCTGACTCCTGCTCCAACGCTATATCTACATCTGTTATGAACGCCACCACGTGGAGGTTACCCGGGGCTCTGCCATGGTACATGGAGATCTCGGAGTGGAGCTCCTCCTCAGCTGTGAGTGTATGTGCCTCGCTATAGCTCCTCACAGTAACATATATCTTATCATCTATGATGTAGCCGCTGAAGAGCCTCAGGATATTCCATGTTATCGATAGGGAGGCTGGGTCTTGTATTTTGATAACGACTATTGGGGATTTAGATGCAGCTGCTATCCTTGCTAGTGTTGCTATGTAGTTCATCGCCTCCTCATCGCTTATCGATATGTCTCTCCAGATATCCTCCCTCTCCTCGTACTCCTCCCTCTCAACCCTCCTTACCCTGTGGCTCAACCCACTACCTCCTAATGCTTTCGATGCCCTGAAAAAGCTATCTCTCTATCTTCTGGATCACTGCCTCGGCCATCTTGGTATCGAGGAGGATCTTTCTCGGGCTTCTCCACGGGGATCTATCTGCTATGGTCTCTGCACCCTTCTCTAAAAGCTCCTTCTCAAGCCTCTGTGCAGCCCTCCTTATCAGTGGTAGCCCAGCCTCTGTAACCACTATTAGTGGGTCTTGCCCATCGACGTATATCGCTAGCCCCAGCTTCTCCAGCCTCTCACCTATTTTTCTAAAGTATTTAGCCCCTATACTCATCCCAAGCTCCCTAGAAATCGATATCTTCCTCACATACCCCCTCCTAGCTAGGAGCAGGATCACTGGTACTCCTCCCCTGACATCGCATGCTAGGGATACTATTGCCTCTACATCCGGGTCTACACCGCCAGCCTTCTCCCCCTCGATAGCTCCCTCACCTCCCTCCCAACCAGGTACTCTATACCCCTGACTCTCATCAGCTGCGTAGCACTCCACCTATCGATCTCGCCGTTGGCTACCATGTTCTCCAGGGCCCTGTAGATCTCATCCCTATCGATCCAGTCCCCAGGGTCGTAGCCCGATGACACCACGAGCTCATAGACCGTTCGAGCCTCATCCTCACACCTCCTCACAATCCTCCTAATAGCCTCCTCAACATCTCCCATCTACCCACACCTCCCAAAATACTCTCCAGCATAAGGGCTTAGACCCTGGATACTCGATCGCTATATAAGGCTGTTAAGAAATAACAATTGATAATGGGGATGATATGGTGATAAGGGATGTCGGTGTTAGGATAGCTCCCATCCTCATCATATCCCTGGTCATACTCTCTGCTATCCAAGCACCGCATAGGCAGGGGCTTATACAGGGAGGGATCCAGGGGGTCTATTGGTATTCGGAGGAGGGCTCGTGGGTATCCCAGTTCACATTGAGAACTGGTACATATACATATCCGAATGGAACCACAGTAACCTATAATTACTTTGATGTATCTCCATTCAGGGTCTTCGCATTGTATATGCCAGATCCTAGGTTCTCTAACTTCAGCATAGAGGCCAGCAGCGACTATATATCTCCACCCAACTCCCTAGAGCTTAGATACGGCAGTAGAACACCTGAGGAGTTCAGACTATATCTCGGACTGCTTAGCGGTAGTGCTCCTAACCTCTCGAACGGGATTGTATATGGTGCCAGCTACTACATAAAGATCGCTGACCTCTATATAGATCCAGAATATAGAACACCGGGCAACATTGTTAAGACTCTCAGGACATTCCTCTCACTCTGCCCCTTGGGCTCTGTTGCGATGAACACGACTGTCTGCACCGTTTACTCTGAGATCTATATCAGTGTTAAGTATAATGGTAGCGGTTATGTAGTTAATATTCTTCCTCCTCTAATTAATGTAAAGTATGAGTATGAGCCATATGTAGATGTTCGGTATGTGTTTGGGAGAGAGTATAGTACATCCATGGGCTCTTGGTTGAACCTCAGGCTATTGATGATCTATAACGCATCCACAGGGAAGACCCTGGTGGCTGTTGAGACCGATGGAAACACTATAGGGGCTGCTCTCCTAAAACCACTAGACCAGAGGTTCCTATCCATCCTAGCCGATCCAATTGCCGGGATAGGGTTTGAAATGTCCAATGTAGTCCCATATCTCGCGGGGAACACAACGATCAGGTTCGATGACTTCGGCCTCTTCTACGGAAAGGGGTGGTTCTCGGAGGAGGCACTGCTAGGATATACACAGACGACGACTGAGTACTACACCACGACGACACCGACATCTCAGACCTGGCCTCCTCCACCTACTTGGTCTCCCCCGCAGATCTATACTGTGACTGTTACTGAGAGGATCTATATAACCGTTCCGACCCCAGTCTACATCACAGTAACATATCCATACTACACACCGGTAGCAGTGCTATCACCACAGCCACAGCCGATAACAATGGTTACGATCACGGCTACAGCGGCTGGGGCGAGGACAGAGTATATAACTGTTGAGAAGAGATACACAGAAGCACTATCGACAACGACAATAACTATATCGAGGCTGATAACACAGCAGATCCGGAGCGAGGGAGGAATAACAGACACAGGACTAATAATAGCCACAGCAATCACAGCAATCGCAATAATAACAGCATCAATGATCAGAACAAGAAAGAAACAATAGAACCGGTTAGCGAGGCTGCGGTAATTACTGATACTGCGGTAATTACTG
>JAWAXC010000080.1 GCA_038897115.1 Sulfolobales archaeon
TGTGGGAAGACGGCTTTCCTTAGACAGGCTTCTGAGGTTCTCAGGGAGTATGGGTATTCAGTTGTATATGTGAATCCACTTGCTAGCATTCCTGAGGATAGGTTGGATGTTAGTGAGGAGTTGAGGGGTTTGCTTAGCGAGGTGCCCGGGGATCTAGGGTCTGCTTTGAGGATCATCGAGGTCTCTGCTGAGCTTCTCTATAGAGTTGTTAGAAGGGGGCTTAGGAGGAGGATAGCCCTTCTAGCAGATGATGTTTTCCAAGCCATAGGCCTTGATAGGGCTGAGCAGCTTGTTAAATCCCTTCTAAACATGATTGAACACCCATCTATAGCCTATGAGAGAATAGTTATCCTGATAGCCTCGAGCGAGGGGGTTACTAGGGAGAGGATTGGTAGACATAGGTGGGCTGAGATAAGGGGTATGTGGAACATGCCTAGAGAGGGTTTTGAAGAGCTATATAATCAAATACCCGGTGAGAAGCCCTCGATCGATGATATATGGATCTACACAGGAGGTAACCCCTGGATCCTATCAAAGCTATATCTCTCATCATGGAGGGTAGGGGATGTGGTTGAAGAGATCATCCATATAAAATCCCTAACAAGGGAGTTCATAGCTAGGTATAGGAGGCATCTCGAGAGAGCTATAGAAGATCCTGATTATCTATGGAGAGAACCCGAGAGAGATGAACATGCTGGCCAGCTACTGAGGGAGCTGATAGAGAGAAACCTGGTTATCTACCCACTACCCAAGAGAATCGAGAGCCTATGGATCGATAACCCACCCCCAGAGAGAGATCCAGAGCTTGGAATAGGGAGATATGTTGCATGGCAAACACCCCTATACAGAATAGCTGTTAGGAAAGCGCTTGTGGAGATTAGCTAGTCCTCGATCCTTCCTCGCTCTGGAGGGCTGGGTTTGGCGATTGTCTATTACAAGATGGTATTCGGGGTTGTATGTATTGTTAGAGCATAGGGGTTAGATCTATTTCTTGATGATCTCCCTAGTCTTTACAAGCATCTGCTCTATTATATTTAGGGTTGTTTTAACAGCATCTATATCCAGCGCTGCCTCGTGGAAACCCCATACATGTAGATCATAGCCTACTGACCATCCATATGATATTATGGGCTCGCTAAGCTGTGATGACAGCTTCTTAGCAGCTCTGGAGAGTAGCTTTATCCACCATCTCCCCTCCCTCCTAGCCTCCTCGGACTCGGGGGTTCTGAATTTAATGGCTAGGGCTTTGATGCATTCCTCCGCCACTTTATAGAGTTTCTCGCTGGCCTGCACAGGATCATTTTGATCTATATACCTCCTAGCATCATCCAGGAACCTCTCAGCAAGTTCAACATAGATAGCAGCCTCCTCCTGAGGATCTAGCTTGAGCTTCTCACTAAGAGAATCTATGATAAACAACTCTATATCTAGACCCCTTCTCCTAATCTCATCAGCTATCCTCTTAGGAATATAGAGTGTGATAAAATCCCTCCCACCCATGATAATACCAAAATATCTACACCCTAGAACCTTTTAATAACAATATCCCAGGCTAGGAGGAAAAAGATATTATAGCCTAGTAAGCATCACCATATTAGGAAGCTATTGGGAGGCATTAGTTGATGAAAAGGGTAAGGCTGAGATTTGTAGACGATATAGAGATTGATTTTGTGGATAGGGAGCAGGCTTTGAAGAGGGTTGTGGAGTGGGCTGAGAAGGGCATGATCAATGTCCAAGTAGTATATGGCCCAGAGGGATGTGGGAAAACGGCTTGGCTTAAGCAGAGTGCTGAATTGTTAAGGGAGCTGGGTTTTGATGTGATCTATGTAAACCCTGTTGAGAGGGAATTCTACGCCGAGATCGGTGTTAAGGATGTTAAGAATAGATTGCTCGAGATAGTTAGAGGGGCTACCGATGATGCTTGGGGAAGGGTTGCATGGGCTGTTATAGATGCTGCTAAAGAGCTAATAAAAGCTGGGAGGAAAAAGCTAGCCATCCTAGCCGATGATGTATTCCAAGCAATAGGATTGGATAGAGCAGCAATATATGTAAAGGGATTACTAGGATTGATAGAATATCCACCAGCTAGTTATGAGAGGGTAATAACGGTAGCAGCCACTAGTGAGGGTGTTTCTAGGAGGGAGATTGGCAGGCATAGGTGGGCTGATCTGAGGCCTATATGGAATATGTCTAAAGAGGGTTTTAAACAGCTATACGATCAAATCCCTGGTGATAAGCCTAGCTTCGAAGAGATCTGGAGGATCACGGGTGGCAATCCAAAGGCTCTTGCAGAGCTATACCGCAGCTCCTGGCAGGCTGATGAAATAGCTAATAGTCTTATAGAGGGGAAGATGATAACCAGGGAATTCATAGCTAGGTGGAGAGGCTGGCTAGAAAGAGCAGTCGAAGATCCAGACGCGTTATGGGAGCCCGATGCGCCACAAGAGCTTGTGAAAGAGCTAATTGAAAGAAACCTAATAATATATTTCCTCTCAAGGAGAGAACCACGGGCATGGATCGATAACCCACCCCCAGAGAGAGATCCAGAGCTTGGAATAGGGAGATATGTTGCATGGCAAACACCCCTACACAGAATAGCTGTTAGGAAAGCAATCACAGAGGCCGGCTAGTCAAATAAATAGTAAATGAGGCATAGCCATAGCATTTCAGCATTCAACATATATAAACCAGTGTTTGGATAAACAATAAATATTATTATATATTATTTAAACATTCTATTCCCAGCTCCTTCAGTTTCTTCCTCACCCATTCAACAACCTTACCAGCAATCCTAAGGGCCTCCACAGCCTCCTCCTCTGAAACTGGTGGTGCAGGGTAGCGAATCTCTACGGAGTAGTAGGTTAGAGCCGGCACACCCTCCTCATAGCCCCACGAGACGTCCACCATATTCTCCAACATGCTTAGAAGCCTTTCTAAGCTATGAGTTTTTGGAGGTCTAATCCCATAGGATATAAGTAACGCCTTCAACGCCTTTCCGCTACCTGTTGACTGTGAAACGCCGACAGGTCATAAAGCCCCTCCTTAAGTAAAAGACTAGACGCTCTAAGATCGTTGATTGCTTTCTGCATCCACTCACAAGCTATATTCAAACAGTCACACCCTCTCTCGCCGCCGTATACTCGATACTCCCCCAGAGATCCTTTCTCTCGTCAAACCGTTTTTTCTCGATTATAATCAAATCTATCTCGCCGCCTAAAAGCCTGAAAAGCCTCATTCGCAATCTGGATTGGAGTTTAAAGAACACCTTCCAGCTCATATTCCCTTTCACTACCACTAACACATCCCAGTCAGAACCCTCCCTCTCCTCCCCCCTCACCCTCGAACCAAAAAGTATGATTCTCTCTACCTCTACCCCAAGCTTCCCAGCCTCCTCCAAGATAGTCTGCTTAATCAGTTGCAGAACCCCTAGATCTATCGATACCCTGCCCATACCGACTCCACAACAATATCTCTTTCAATTCTATAATAGATCAGTTTTTGCTCTACTACTATTTATCTTATTGGGGTATATAAGTTAAGATCTGGTTTTTGATCTATGTTTTTGATATCCGCAACGCTTATTAGCTTCAAAGATTTTTGATCTAGATCATCCTGGGATCTTTCGGGATGATCCCTCGGGATCTTCTTCTACCTAGATCTATTTTGATCTTTGATCATATGATCTTTTCGATCTCCCAGGATCTTTTTCTCTATTCTATCCCAGTTGATTCCGGGATGATCTACTATAGAATTGAAAGACTTTTTCGATGATTGGTTTGAAGTGTTAAAAAATAGGATATATTGGATTTTTGCTATTGCTTTAGTGGGATGCTGGCTATTTCTTGGAGTGTTTCTATGTTGAATAGTTTTATCATGTTCTGGGATATTGTGTATATTGTCTTGTCTATATATAGAGATCTTATTGCCTGATCGTGCTCTAGGATCTTCTCTAGCTTTATTCCATTGGCTCCATAGCTTATTACTGCGATGCCAGCTGTGTTTCCAGAGATCTTTGCTATCGCTATTGGTATCATGATAAGCCCTCTCCCTGGCTGTATTGTGAATGCATGGTGATCCCATAGGACTGGACTTGTGGCTCCTTCTATCTTGAGGGATGCTATCTCTACTATGTTTCTGGGGTCTGATGTGTTGAATAGGGATATCTTTAGATCTCTATCTTCAAGTCCTACTCCGAGGAGCATGTTTCCCTGGAGTGGGTGTAGATATTCGCTGAACCCCGGTATCTTTATATATCCCAGGATCTCTGGTTTCCTAGGATCTCTAACGTCTATAGCGTATAGGGGATCTACTTGCCTATATGTCACAAGGTAGAAGATATCCCCTACAAGCCTCGCCGCATATATCCTCTCACCCCTTGCAAGGTTCTCTAGAGAGCCAGCTATACTCATATCTATGGGCGATATTATATAGACATTGTTATATGTCTCGCTAGAAGCTACTAGGGAGACGTAGATCTGTATCCTAGGTGGCTGGGGCCCTATCTGGATCGGCTGTGGAATCGATATATATCTCTCGCTGCATCTAGCATCTACACACTCGATAATCCTAATAGTTATATTGCTCTCCGTACCAGCTTCAATAGGCTTTGGCTTTGGAATAATTGGGATGGGATATGCAAGCCTTGCAGAGAGGTTGGAGGCTGTTGTAGCAACGATCAGGTATCCCCTGTGCTCCTCTATAGAGAACTGATCCAGTATGTGGCCGGGAACGTCTATAGATCCTCTATAGGTTATGTTGATCCCCCTCACATCTAGGATATGGATCCTCGTTACCTCTTGGAAGACATATGTGGAGAGCCTTGCAGATGCATTGGATATAATAGATATCGCCTTATCCTCGCCCAGGGTTGATAGATAGTCGCTAGCGATTCTCAGGGCACCACTTATATTACCCCTTCTCATCTCCTCAAGCATCTTGGATCCTATATCCTGTGGTAGGAGACTTGAAAGAACCTCTATAGCCTTGCCCGTGGCCATTGCATATGGTGGGATATAGGATGCTATATATAGCCTCGAAGGGCTCATATAGATCCAGGTTGTTGGGGATATTAAAAGGGATATTTCGGATCTAGCGCCGCTGGATAGATCCACAGAGGCTATGGTTGCAAACCTAGATGGCATCTGATCAACGAGAAATATCTGTGAAGGCCTCAGAGGAGCGCCATTCACAAGCGGTAGGATCTCGCGGTATATAGGAGATGATAGAACCATATAGACTGTGCCATTAATCATCCTAGCACCAGCTAGGCTTCCACTATAGACCAATTTCTCTCTAAGCACAGGCTTGGAGGGGTTGGAGATATCATATATATAGATCGATGTGTTAGAACCATATACCATGGGGAGAATCGTGGCTCTATACACGGGTAGCTGATCATCAGCAATCACAGCCAGGGTATTGCCCCATAGGAAAGCACCTCTAGAGCTACCATTAACATCTATAGAGGATAGAAGCCTCCTCCCAATAGCATCAACAATATATACTCTGCTGTATGATGTGATAACTATAAGCCTGCCATCCGTTTTCACAATGTCAAGCTCATCAACACCGCTAACCTGGACATTCGTAGTGGAGAATATAGAGTCGCTAGCCCTTAGAGAAGCTGGGGAAACCATAGCAGGGGTTGGGGAGGCTAATGGCAATACAGTAGCTATCCCCGCTGGAAGAACCCCTAGATTCTGAGAGCCCATGGTCTCAGAGATGGAGAGGAGGAAGCTCTTGATCTCATCATATGAGGAGAAGCTCTTGAAAACCCCTGTAGCAGATAGGTTAGGCATAGGAGCACCACCATAGCCGGGTTTCCGAGGAGTTGCCCCAGAACCAACAGGGGATCCAGGGGTTCCCGGAGCTCTAATCCCCACATAGATCATGGATACCATAGTGATAACAACAGCTATTAAGGTGGCTAGGGCTATATATCTCCTAAACCTCTCAGACACCATCAAACCCACCACCAAGATCCTCGAAGATAGATTTATTAAGTATATGCTTTGCACACCAGCTATGAATACCGCTGGCGTTTAGTTCAAGGTTATGTCCATAAATGTTAAAGATCTTTACAACCGAAAAACCTGCTCCTTAAGATAGAGAAAAAGTTTGATCAGAAGATAGAAGATCTTAGCCCCTAGCTGCTGAACCCTTATAACACAACAGTTACGAAAACTTTCAATTCTATAGTAGATCATCTATTCCTTCAATTACTTTTAATGATGCCTCGCCCGATCTTTGGATTTTAAGGTCTTTCTCGATTATCTCAGCTATCATGAGGGATTTGATGAAGCTAGATGTATTAGCTGTATATCTAGCTAGATATCTCACCTTAATCTCATTATTCCCTATCTCAAATCTTATGAATTTGTGGAATGCTTCTCTAAGGCTGTTTGCTATCCTTTCGAGATCTATATTCTGAGGCATTGTTGTTAGAGCTAGTAATGGGTATCCATTCTCTATCGATAATGCGAAGACCGCTACTTCATCTAGGTCTTTCACCCCCGCTAGCTTTAGAACCTCATTCTCCTCCTCCTTTATCTCCTCCCCGATTTTTCTCTCATCATTCGAACCTCCTCTTAGGCATCTCCCCTCTAGCCTTAATAATCTCTTATCTTTTTCTATTGTGAAGGGCTCGGGCCCGGGGTTATTGATCTTTTCAACGGTATGGATAGCTGTTTTTCTTATGTCCTCTTTCGATATGTCTACCGGCTCGCTATTTAATACGCGTAGAACGACGTTTTCCAGGAATATTGATGCTACGCCAGCTAGATCCTTTACAGCTCTATAGGTTAGAACCATATGCTCAGAAGAGAGAGAAACGATAAAGCAGATAGTAGTTTACAGCTCTATAGGTTAGAACCGGCATATAGTTCATACCATGGCTGAGATCCAGGACTATCTTAAGACTCTTTTTAGAATCCCCATCATTCTCTATATTCAAGATCTCCTTCACCAAGATCCTAGATAGCTCCAAGTATACATAGTAATAGAAGTTAGATAGACTACCACAGTAGTTCAGCATAAGCCTCCCCTCTACACTATCCCCCTTATATCTATTGGTAAATTTACCCGAGCCAGGAGCTACTATAAGATCCAAGGCCTTAGGAGACAAATCCCCCACTTTCTTGATCTCCTCACAGATGAAACCACGATATATATTTTTCACATGTTGAATCAACTCATCATAGCTATTCAAACCTGGCTCAAAAACCACAGTACTAGGAACAATCACCACAAACCTACGAAGCGAATGCGATATACACTTAAAGATAAATGATAAGGTAGTTCTCGAAGAAACACCACACCCAGAATCATCAGCCAAAACATATTCAACCTTCCGCCACCTATAATTATTCGGATAAACGAACCAAGGAGACCCCCAAGTAGTTATACCAATCACAACCTCCGACATATAACCCAACCAAAAAACATACCACCCACCATATAAAAAATATCCCACCAGAACCCCAACAATACAGATAAAGTGAAAAACATCGATACATATTTAGAAATTACTAAAAAATAATAAACACAATCGCGTAAACAATAAAAAACTAGCATTAAATGCGAAAGAATTAGAAGCCCAGATCCAAGGATCTAGAGATCAACTATATAGATCATCCCGGAATCAACCGGGAAAGAATAGAGAGAAAGATCCAAGGAGATCTAAAAGATCATATGATCAGAGATCAAAAAGAGATCCGAGGGGGAAGAGATCCCGAGGGATCATCCCGGAAGATCCCAGGATAATCTAGATCGAAAATCTTTGAGGCTAATAAGCATTGTGGTCATCAAAAACATAGATCAAAAACCGGATCTTCGCTTATATACCCCCATAAGAAAAATAATAATAGACAAATCTGATCTACTATAGAACTGAGCAAAACCACACACGATCTACTATAGAATTGAAAGATGGTGATCCCATGTCTATATATGTGATTAAAAGGGATGGGAGTAGGGAGGAGTTCATCGCTGAAAAGATAGTGGTTAGCTGTCTAAAGGCTGGGGCGACTCCTGAGGCTGCGAGGAAGATAGCTAAGATTATTGAGGGTAGGCTGTTGGATCAGGGTGTTAAGGAGGTTAGTGCAAAGGATCTCACTAGGATGGTTCTAGAGCTCCTCAAGAGGGAGAATGAGGAGTGGTATAGGAACTGGATAGTCTTCGATGCAGCTGTTAAGAGGAGGAAAACAGAGCAGGAGCTGGCTGGGAGGAGTTGAGCTAGAAGGTTATAACCTGATACCCTTTTTCAATATAATACGCTATTCTATTTCCAACCGGTACGAGGTTAAGCCCTAGATCCTCTAGGCTTTTCTCGATGCCGAGGCTCTTTGCAACGTTTATGCATGCAGCATCTATAGCCCCTCTCCTCCTCAGCTCCTCGATCATCTTCTTCATCTCACCCTCATATGATAATATCCTCTTCTGGCTTGGGCCGAAGAAGATCACCTTTAGATCTTCAAACCTGTTATCCTCAATAGATCTATATGCGAATCTCACACCAAGATCTGCTTTCTCATCCCCAGACATTATGAGGAGAAGCACCTTAGCTATAGCCAATCACCAACTCTCCCTACACTAGGGAGGTAATAAGCTCTATTAATAAGCCATAGAGGATCTATGGAGATCCTTAACCTTCTAGCTAGGTGATCGTTTCCATTCTATGGAAACGATCTACCCTTTTAAAGCCCTCAAATATCTAGGATATGAATATCTAGACATATCTTTAAGCCCATAGGCGGTGCGGGGGTTTTCAGCCTATTTTCCCTGGGATCCGTTGTTCTGTGTTGGTGCTAGGAGGGCTTTGGCATCTACTCTTGTGAATTTCTTGAGCCTGTAGATGGGTACTGAGAAGAATCTATTCATCCTATATGTCTCGTGGAGAGTCCCTACTATCGGGATCTTCTCTCCACAGAATTTACATCTATTATCCTTTGTAAGCCTCCAGCTTATAATCTCGAAGCCATATCTCTCTATAACGATATTTCCACAGCTTGGGCAGTATGTATGCTCATATGGATGCCCAGGGACATTGCCTATATATACGTATTTCATCCCCTCCTTCTTAGCAAGCTCTATATGCTTCTCAAGAGTCTCTATAGGGGTCCATGGATAGTCCATCATGAGGTAGTCTGGGTGGAATCTGAGGAAGTGCAGAGGTGTCTCGGGCCCGAGGTTATCGTGTATCCATCTAACTAGCTTCCTAGCCTTCTCAAGATCATCGCCTACCTTGGGTATTACGAGATCTGTTACCTCTATATATATACCCTTTCTCTTAAGCTCTAGCAATGCGTTGAAGACAGGCTCATAGCTCGGGATCAATATGAATTTCCTGGCAAAAGCATCGTCACCATTACCCTTGAAATCAACTGTTATAGCGTCGAGGAACTTTGATAGGAGATCTATAGCCTCATCCGTTAGATATCCATTGGAGACGAATGTGTTGAACAAACCCCTCTTATGAGCCTCAACACCAACATCATAGGCGAACTCAGCGAATATAGATGGCTCGTTATATGTATAGGTAACACCCTGGGCACCAGCCTTAACAGCTAGA
>JAWAXC010000081.1 GCA_038897115.1 Sulfolobales archaeon
AAGCTTATAGAGTTTATGCTTGGTAGGAGGGAGGCTGATGACAAGGATCACTATAGGAATAAGAGGCTTAAGCTCGCAGGAGATCTCCTCGCAGTACAGTTCAGGGTAGCCTATAGAGCTTTTCTAAAGGACTTCAGATACCAGCTTGAGAAGGCAAGGGCGAGGACTAGGAAGGTGACCCAGATAAGTGCTCTAGTGAGATCCGATATAATTACTGAGAGGATTAGACATGCAATGGCAACGGGTAACTGGGTTGGTAATAGGGTTGGTGTGAGCCAGATCCTAGATAGAACCAACTGGATCTCGATGCACAGCCATCTCAGAAGGGTTGTATCTCCGCTGAGTAGGAGCCAGCCCAACTTCGAGGCAAGGGATCTTCATGGCACCCAGTGGGGTAGGATATGTCTCTTCGAAACACCTGAGGGGCCTAACTGTGGATTGGTTAAGAATATGGCCCTCACAGCATATATATCTGTTGGTGTTGATGAGAACATAGTTCTAGATATTCTTGAGAAGATAGACGATCCCGATATGAGGATCGAGAAGATCGAGAAGATCTTTAATGAGCTTAGGAAAGGGGGATCACCACCGATCGAGGGCTCCAGAGTACTGATCAATGGCAGGCCCATAGGCTTCTGCAGAGATGGTGAGAAGCTGGTGAGATTCCTGAGGGATCTTAGGAGGAGTGGGAAGCTCCACTACGAGGTCAGTATAGCCCATATCAAGACCCAATATATAGATGAGATCTATATAAACACAGATGCGGGGAGATTCCTTAGACCCGTGTTCGTGGTTAGAGATGGAAAGCTGGTATATAGCAGGGAACATGCCGAGGCCCTTAGAAGGGGTGAGATAGGTTTTGAGGATCTTGTTAGGATGGGTGTGGTGGAATATCTAGATCCTGATGAGGAGGAGAACGCCTATATAGCCCTCAACCCATCGGATCTCACTAAGGAGCATACCCACATGGAGATCTATCCACCCGCTATTGTTGGGATAGCAGCAGCGACGATACCCTATGCCGAGCATAACCAGAGCCCGAGGAATACATACCAGTCTGCAATGGTTAAGCAGGCTCTGGGGCTCTATGCTGCTAACTATCAGATAAGAACAGATACCAGATCGTATCTCCTCCACTATCCAGAGAAGCCCCTTGTACAGACTAAGTTCCTAGATGTGATAGGCTATAACTCTAAGCCAGCTGGCCATAACATGGTTGTAGCTGTTATGAGCTATACAGGGTATAACATGGAGGACGCTGTTATACTTAACAGGTCGAGTGTTGAGAGGGGCATGGCTAGATCAACATTCTTCAGGCTATACACTATAGAGGAGAGGAGATACCCAGGGGGTGAGGAGGATAGGATAGAGATACCAGATCCAAGCGTCCATGGATATAGGGGTAAGCAGTTCTACTCAAAACTAGATAAGGAGGGTATAATAGGTGTTGAGGTCCCCGTAGCAGGTGGAGAGATACTCGTTGGCAAGACATCGCCATCCAGGTTTATGGAGGAGATGAAGGAGTTCGGTGTTATAGCTGCTAAGAGGAAGGATACATCAACAGGGGTTAGACATGGTGAGAAGGGTATAGTTGACATGGTTATCATGACAACAACCTCTGAGGGGCATAGGCTTGTGAAGGTGAGGGTAAGGGATCTAGGGATAGTAGAGATCGGTGATAAATTCGCATCGAGACACGGTCAGAAGGGTGTTGTTGGGATGCTGATACCTCAGAGCGATATGCCATATACCAGTGAGGGGATAACACCGGATCTCATAATAAACCCCCACGCCTTACCATCGAGAATGACCCTTGGACAGCTTATGGAGAGCATAGCTGGTAAGGTTGCAGCCCTCAGAGGTAGATATGTTGATGCCACGCCATTCTATGGAGAGGATATAGAGTCTCTGAAGAAAGAGCTACTGCTACTGGGATACCCAATGGATGGTACAGAGCCTATGTATGATGGGAGAACTGGTGAGCTGATTGGGAGCCCGATATTCATAGGTATAGTCTTCTATCAGAAGCTCCACCACATGGTAGCGAATAAGATCCATGCTAGGGCTAGGGGTCAGGTGCAGATACTTACAAAGCAGCCCACAGAGGGTAGGGCTAGAGAGGGTGGGTTGAGGTTCGGTGAGATGGAGAGGGACAGCCTAGTAGGCCATGGCGCATCGATACTTCTTAAGGAGAAGATGCTCGATGCAAGTGATAAGACAACTATATATGTATGCACAGAATGTGGCCATATAGGGTGGTTCGATAGGAATAACAAGAAGCCTGTATGCCCGCTCCACGGAGATAAATCAAAGATAGTTCCTGTGAGTGTATCATATGCGTTTAAACTCCTTCTACAGGAGTTGATGGCAATGCTTATAGCCCCAAGACTTATTGTTAAAGAAAGGGTGGAGATATTCAAGGAGAGGTGGAGGTGATCAAGATGTCGGAGGAGTATATGGTAGCGGGTATAAAGTTCGGGATACTATCGCCTGAGGAGATAAGGAAGATCTCTGTTGTCCCTATTTTAACTAGTGAGATCCTAGATGAGGATGGTATACCGATTAGAAACTCGATTATGGATCCCAGGCTAGGTGTTATAGAGCCTGGGAGGAGATGTGAGGTCTGTGGAAACACTATGGCCCAGTGCCCAGGCCACTTCGGCCATCTAGAGCTTGCCAGGCCTGTTATACACTATGGTTTTGTAAAGCATATATACGATCTTCTTAGGGCGACATGTAGGAGCTGTGGGAGGCTTAAGATCCCGAGTGAGTATGTAGCTAGGTATAAGGATCCTGAGAGGGCTGTTGAGGAGATAAGGAAGATATATGCTAAGATGAAGAATAGATGGCCCCTCCTAGCTAAGAGATATTCTGAGAGCCTTAAAAGAGAGGCTTTCAAGGTTGCTGAATGCCCATTCTGTGGCGCTAAGCAGTATAAGATCAGGCTTGAGAAGCCAACTATATTCTATGAGGAGAGGAAGGAGGATCTTGTTAGGCTCAACCCTGTGGAGATTAGGCAGAGGCTTGAGAGGATACCAAATAGGGATCTAGAGCTCCTAGGCTATGACCCCGAGAGTGCTAGGCCTGAGTGGATGGTTATAACAGTGCTACCTATACCGCCCCTCAGTATAAGGCCTTCTATAGTGCTTGAGACTGGAGCTAGATCTGAGGATGATTTGACACACAAGCTAGCAGATATTGTGAGGACTAACGAGAGGCTGAGGGAGCATATAAACCAGGGCGCTCCGAACATAATAGTCGAGGATCTCTGGGAGTTGCTGCAGTATCACATAACAACATACTTCGATAACGAGGCCCCGGGGATACCGCCTGCTAAGCAGAGATATGGAAGGCCTCTGAGAACCCTTGCACAGAGGCTCAAGGGTAAGGAGGGGAGGTTCAGGGGGAACCTCTCTGGTAAGAGGGTTGACTTCTCTGCTAGGAGTGTTATAAGCCCAGATCCATATATAAGTATAAATGAGGTGGGTGTTCCAGAATATGTAGCAAAGATCCTCACGGTTCCTGAGACAGTTACCAAATGGAATATCGAGGAGATGAGGAGATACGTGATAAACGGCCCATATAAGTGGCCTGGTGCTAACTATGTGATAGCGCCAGACGGTAGGAAGATAGATCTTAGGTATGTGAAGGATAGAAAAGCCCTGGCAGAGACCATAACACCTGGCTGGGTTGTTGAGAGACATCTAATAGACGGGGATATAGTTCTCTTCAACAGGCAGCCAAGCCTCCACAGGATGAGCATAATGGCCCACAAGGTAAGGGTTCTCCCCGGGAGAACCTTTAGGCTACATCTAAGTGTATGCCCACCATATAACGCTGACTTCGATGGGGATGAGATGAACCTCCATGTACCACAGTCTGTCGAGGCCAGGGCTGAGGCTAGGCTACTACTGCTTGTTCAGGAGCATATATTATCACCTAGATATGGTGGCCCGATAATAGGCGGGATCCAGGATTATATAAGCGGTGCATATATACTCACGAGCAAGGCCACCCTATTAACTAAAGAGGAGGTTATAGATCTTCTTGCAGCCGCTAGATATGCAGGCCCCCTTCCAGAGCCAGCTATACTCTCGCCGAAGAAGTATTGGACTGGTAAGCAGCTTGTAAGCATCTTCCTACCGGAGGACTTCAACTATAGAGGACCTTCCAACATATCTGCTGGTCTCCTCAAGTGCGATAATGAGGAGTGCTTCTGGGACTCCTATATAGTTGTTAAGAAGGGAATGCTTCTCGAGGGTGTGCTTGATAAGAAGGCTATAGGGGCTCAGCAGCCTGAGACGCTATTCCATCACCTCGTTAGAGAGTATGGAAATGATTTTGGAGCTAGATTCATCGATAATGTGTTTAGAATGTTTATAAGGGTTCTGGAGAAGAAGGGGTTCACGATGACATATGACGATGTCCTGATCCCGCCGAATGCTGAGAAGGAGATAGAGGAGGTGATTAAGAGGGCATATAGAGAGGCTGATGAGCTTATAAAGCTAAAGGAGAAAGGGGTTCTAGAGCCTGTTCCGGGTAGGAGTCTCGAGGAGACCCTGGAGATCAAGCTGATGGATGAGGTTCTTAGAAAGGCTAGGGAGGAGGCTGGTGAGATAGCTGTGAAATACCTAGACCCATTTAACCATGCCTTCGTAATGGCTAGGACAGGTGCTAGGGGATCGACGCTGAATCTCACCCAGATGGCTGCTAGCCTGGGGCAGCAGTCAATAAGAGGTGAGAGGATCCATAGGGGCTATATGGGGAGACCGCTACCCCACTTCAAGCCAGGCGATATGAGCCCACCTGCTAGGGGGTTTGTTGCTAGCAGCTTTAGAAAGGGGTTATCGCCTATAGAGATGTTCTACCACGCAGCAGGTGGTAGAGAGGGTCTTGTAGACACAGCTGTTAGAACCTCTCAGAGCGGTTATATGCAGAGGAGGCTTATAAATGCACTGCAAGACCTCTATGTCGAGTATGATGGTACTGTTAGAACTCCTGAGGGGTCTATAATACAGTTTAGATATGGGGAAGACGGCATAGATCCTATGAAGAGTGTCCACGGGAAAGGGGTTAGCGTGGATAGGCTAATCGAGAGGGTTGCTGGGTGGAGGTTATAGCCATGCCAGCGCCTAGATCTAGGGAGACTCTTGCTAAGAGGGTCTCCTCTAAATGCTCATACCTACCCCAGAAGATAGTTAACGAGCTCGTGGACAAGGCCTTGGAGAAGGGGCTAACGGATGAGGAGATCGAGAGGGTTGTGGATCTAGCGTGTGCTGAGTATAGGGGCAATCTCATCGAGCCTGGAGAGCCTGTGGGGACTGTGACGGCTCAGAGCATTGGAGAGCCTGGAACCCAGATGACCCTTAGAACATTCCACTATGCAGGTGTTAGAGAGTTCAACGTAACCCTTGGCCTTCCAAGGCTTATAGAGCTTGTCGATGCTAGGAAGATCCCCTCAACACCTATAACATATATCTATCTTGATGAGGAGCATAGATATGATCCTGAGAAGGCTAAGGAGGTTGCTAGGAGGATAGAGTTTACAAGGGTGGAGAATGTGGTGTCATCTATATATGTAACAGCAGGCTCTATAGTTCTCGAGCTAGATCCTGAGATAATGAGTGATAAGGGTGTCTCGCTTGAACAGGTTAAGAATGTCTTGAAGAAATATGGAGATGTTGAGGTGATTAACGAGAACCCTCCAACGATATCTGTGAATGTAGGTGTTATAGATCTTATGAAGCTCCAGAAGATAAGGGATAGAATTTTGAAAGCCAAGATCAAGGGGATAAAGGGTATTAAGAGGGTTATCATCCAGAAGAGGGGGGATGAATATATGTTGCTAGCTGAAGGCGTTAATCTAAAGGCGATTCTCAAGGTAAGGGGTGTGGATCCGTATAGAACCTATAGCAACGATATACATGAGATAGAGAAGGTGCTTGGTATAGAGGCTGCGAGAACACTGCTTATAAGGGAGATGATGAACGTCCTCATGGAGCAGGGTCTAGATGTTGATATAAGGCATGTAATGCTTGTAGCGGATATAATGACTAGAAATGGAACAGTTAGGCAGATAGGTAGGCATGGGGTAACAGGTGAGAAGGAGAGTGTATTGGCGAGGGCAGCCTTCGAGGTCACTGTGAAGCACTTATTAGATGCTGCAGCAAAGGGTGAGGTGGATGAGCTAGCTGGGGTTGCTGAGAACATAATAGTTGGCCAGCCAATCCATGTTGGAACAGGCAAGGTTAACATATATATGAGACCATATATTATACCAAGAGGTGGAGGAGGTCAGTAGCGGGTGTCGAGCCAGCCAGTTGCTGTGGATAACCTTATAAAGAGCCTTGTTAGAGGGGGTAAGGTGGTTATAGGATATAGGAGATCTGTTAAGCTTCTAAAGATAGGCGGGTTAAAGGCCGTGGTCGTTGCTGAGGGCTCTCCCAAGGCTATAGTATCTGATATTAAATACTATGCTAGGCTTGGCAACATACCTGTGATTATATATAGAGGCTCTAGCATGGATCTCGGAACCCTGATAGGTAGGCCCCACCCTGTAACCGTGATAGGGGTTATAGATCCTGGGAATATAAGCATGGAAGTAATAGATTCTATGGCGGAGAAGAATCTATAGTGGGGTGAATGATAGCTGTCTGAGATAAGGCTAAGTCTAGAGGAGATGAGGTATATCTCCCTTGTCCAGGATCTCACAGGAGCAACTATAAGAGACTGCATAATAGATGAGGAGAACGACACCCTGATATTCATAGTAAAGGAAGGTGAAGCCGGTCTAGCTATAGGTAAGAATGGGAGTAATGTGAAGAAGATCAAGATGATCCTTAAAAAGAATATCGAGATAGTGGAGTATTCAAACGAGTTCGACCAGTTTGTGAGAAATATATTCGCACCAGCAAGGATAGCATCTATAAAGAAGGTGGAGTATCCAGGAGGAAAAACAGTGTTATATGTAAATGTCCATCCACAGGATAAGGGGATAGCTATAGGAAAGGGGGGTAGAAATGTGCATAAAGCAAGGCTTATCCTTAAGAGATACTATAACATAGATAATGTGATTATAACCTAGCATGAAAACCCCTTTCCCCGAGAACCTCTAGCAATCTATTGAGATCAGGCGATGTAGCTAGGAGTATATAGACATCAACGCCCCTTTTAAGCCTATCAACAAGCCTTCTATCGAGATCTGCAGCAGCCTTGCTAGCCCTGATCATAAGGGTGTTCTGTGATATATAGGTGCTCCTCCTAACAACAATCCTTGTTGGGTCGCTCAGCACTAGCCTAGGATCTCCCCATCCTATTGAGTAATCCCATAGATCCCCTGCTGATATTACCACCGCAACAGGCCAGCCCTTTTTAATACCCATTTTAACCTCTGGATCTAGATCTCTGAGCGCTTTATCAGCTGAAACAGCTATGATGCAGTCTCCCCTAGGGGTTAGGTGATCCTCCCTGGTGATCTCGAAGGTGGTTCTATGTGTGGCCCTCACATTCCTATGGCCCTTAGCATTGATTATATCTATATATGCTTCTCTGTAGATCTGCATATCCTATACACCTAAGCCCTCTAACAAATCCAGGATCTTCCCAACCTCTTTGCTCCATGGAGCGCTATCCGATGATATGAAGATCGCATCGGCACCTCTGCCCCTCACACGCCTTATGAATCTCCATATCTCCTTGGCAAGTCTATCCAGCTCTTCCCCCTCATATTCGTTGGGCGCCTCATGCTGTGAGAAGGGATATGTATCCTCTAGATCCTCTGGCACTAAACCTAGATATGGTGTGTAGAAAACAATATATACCTCTTCTAAATCCCTCTCAACAGCTAGCCTCTCCATAGCCTCTGCATATGCTTTTGAGGATGAAAAGGGCTTTGAAGAGCTGTCCCCCGGTATTAAGGCGAATATTCTACCCTGCCTAGCCTCTCTATCTACTAGATATTCTAGGTATCTTTCGAGTTTCCTCCTAGTCCTTATGATCTGGGGCTTAGCCATGGATCTAGATCCATATATGAATAGCCCCCTCCTACCCTTTGAATATGGTGTGTACTGCTCGATCTGCTCTGCATATCTCTCAATTCTTCTCATAGCATCCACTAGAGAGCTGTGGGAGTGGGATCTCTCGACCAGGAGATCCCATAGCCTCCCCTCCCTTATATATGTCTTCACCCTCTTAACCTCTCTATCGATTGCGTATAGGTTATGCATAGCCAGCATCCTGATCCTCTCCCTCTGCGGCATCTCAATGAGATCCCTTGGGTTGTATTTAGAACATATTGGGCAGTTACATGGGAATACCTCTAGCTCCTCAAGCCTCTCAGTACCGTATTCCGTGATATATCTATTATCCTTTGCATATAATATATAGCTTGCTGAGTCAAACATATCGACCCCAAGGGCTATTGCGAATGGTATGAACATAGGGTGCCCCGCCCCGAATAGGTGGGTGGGCATGCTAGGGTCTATCTCCTCTTTAGCTGTTATAATCATTTCAACAACCTTTGAATATCTATAGCTTTGGAGGAATGTCACAGGGCTTCCAATCCCATAGGCTGAGTATCCATCTATCTGGGAAGCCTCCCTAGCAGATCTCCTCACAAGATCTATATAGCCCCCACCCTGTATCGGGAGAACCCAGATGGTCTTTGAACTAGATATTATGTCTAGAACCTCCCGAGCCCTTCTAAGGGTTTCCTCAACGCTGTAGAGGGCCTCTTCATAGCTAGTATCCTCCCTCGTAGGTATATCGAGGATCACAGCTATATCGCTCCCAATCCTGTCCTGATACTCAACTATCTCTCTATTACTAACATCAACCCTACCATAGAGCATATATTGATACGCGCCTGAATCAGTCATTATAACCCCTGAGAAGCCCATGAGGCTTCTAAGCCCCTTCTCAGCTGCATCACCCCCAAACCTCTTCTTTATGAGATATGCATTGGTTATTACCGCTTTGAAGCCCATAGCCTCTATATCTCTGGGGGATATGATGGGGTTTTCACCGATCTGCTCATAAGGATCTATGACGGGTAAAAAAATAGGTGTCTCTATCTTCCCACTCTTTGTCTCTAGAACCCCTATCCTTCCCATGAGATCCTTATCCTTGATCTGGAAGTTATCAGGCATCTCAGCCCCTCTTGGACTTCTTGCTCTCCATATACTCCTGCCACAGATCATAGATCTTATTGGCCAGAGCTCCAGACCCCTCCACACCGTTCTCAGAAACCCTATATCTATCTAGGATCACAACTAAGCCCGTCTCCTTATAGACCTTCACATTAGCTGGGTTTATGTTTAGCCTCTGAACAACTATGTTGAAGAACTCCTCAGGATCGAATATAGGTGTCTCCTCAACAATTATCTCAGAGATCCTCGA
>JAWAXC010000082.1 GCA_038897115.1 Sulfolobales archaeon
AGTAGTTATATTTATGATCTCAAACCTATATCTAAGCCCCCTTGTCCTAGCCTCATCAAGCTCGAGCCTCACAGAGATCTCGTCTCCCCATCTAAGAGGACTTCTAAACCTAGCATGCACCTCAATCCTAGGAAGCATTCTATGTATCTCAGACAGCCCCTTAGACCTATATAGATCCTCCTCAGCCCTCTCAACAATTCTGAGGATGCTTGAGAAATGGGCTATACCAGCTGC
The DNA here is from genome assembly GCA_038897115.1 of Sulfolobales archaeon. NCBI lineage: Archaea > Thermoproteati > Thermoproteota > Thermoprotei > Sulfolobales > Sulfolobales archaeon. The sequence continues at coordinate 235 of JAWAXC010000082.1, forward strand.
ATCAGTCTCAGACCAGTAGATCCTATATCTCGCCTCAAAGGGCATATCCAGGCCTCAGATATATGTTAGTATCGATAATCAATATATCGCTACTCCCTTTTTAACACTTTCAATTCTATAGTAGATCATCCCAGGTTCTCGTGGGTTTAGACCTGGGCCGGGTCTTCGGCCGGTTACCCCTATCCCCTCTCGGGGACTCGGGGCTATTGTTGCTAGCCCCCATCTATGATCATCCGGGGGCCTGGTTGCTATGCTTAACCACCTCATCATCTAACCTAGTGCTAACATCAAAGCTTGTAAGTATTTCGCCATCCTCGCCCTTCAGGGCGAGGCTTTCAGTTGTAAAAATAGCAAGGATCTCTGAACTCTACTCGTTTTGAAGGGAATTCTCCAATTATTGGTTGAGAAGATTATCAGCGATCGAATAATCCATGTGCCCCTAGAGTTGCTTTGTATCGATATCGCTATTATATCTGACTTAGCAATTATGAATGTAATCGATAGGTTTTATTTACTATCTTCTAATTACATGAAAAACATGTAATATATTTATATAAATTATAATACAATGTTATGCGCCCTGATTATTGGGTTTTTAAGTTTTTATCATAATATAGATCTGGTGATATGGTGAGGAAAATAGTTATACTAGGGGGTGGTACAGGGGGTCTTGCTGCGGCTAAACATCTATCTGAAGCTCTGGGGGGTGATGCTGAGATAACGCTTATAGATAAGAGGGATAGAACGGATTTCAGACCTTCATATCTCTATGTTATGATGGGTTATAGAGAGCCTAATCAGGTTTCAGCGCCCCTATCACTGGTTGAGAAGAGGGGCGTTAAATTTGTTAAAGCAGAGGTAAGGGCTATAGATCCTGGTAATAGGGTTGTGGAGACAACTGCTGGGAAGATCTCGTATGACTATCTATTGGTATCGCTTGGGGCGGAGACGAGGCCAGATCTTGTTAGGGGAGGTCCTCTGCCACACCCGTGGGAGCTTGATGGGGCTCTAGAGGTTAGGAAGATTGTGAGGGGCTTTAGAAAGGGGCGTCTAGTGGTTGCTGTGCATAGCACGCCTTATAGATGTCCACCAGCTCCCTGGGAAGTTGCGCTTCTCCTAGATTTCTACTATAGCGGTCTCGGCTTTAGAAGGGATATTGAGATAACAATGGTTCACCCATTTAAGAGGCCATTCGAGAACTTCGGCCCCCTGGCTGCTAAGATGATGGAGGGGCTTATGGCTGAGAGGAGGGTTGGGTGGATCGGTGTTGGCAAGAACCCCGCTGTCGAGGAGGTTGATCCAGGTAATAGGGTTCTTGTAACAACCACAGGGGAGAAGATCCGCTATGATGCCCTCATACTAATCCCACCACATAGACCCCCAGAGGCTGTGGCTAAATCCGATATAGCAGATCCGCAGACTGGGTGGGCTAAGCCGAATCCACCAACTATGAGGACCAAATATGATGATGTCTACGCTGTAGGAGATGTCGCAGCACCTAGCCTCAGACTTGGAATGGCTGGTGTGATACTTCATTCATACCTCAAATACCCCTTGGCATCGATAATCTCAGAGATCAAGGGTGTATATGTGTCGAGCGAGTTCAGAGTCTTCGGATCATGTGTGATGGATGTAGGAGGCTTTGGAATGGCAGCTGCATGTGACTTCACAAAGCTCGTTCTAGGGCAGGCTCAGTATCCCGACTGCCTCTTCCTACCACCAACAAGCTTCTCCAGGGTGTTTAAGGAGATGTTTGAGAAGCAGTACTTCGCATGGCTACTAGGCTATATACCTGGGTGATCATGATGGTTGGAGAGATCACTAGGGAGGAGTTTGAGAACCTCTTGAAAGAGGTTAGAGAGCTTAGAAAAGCCGTTGAGGAGCTAACCACCACCCTCAAACCCCTTCTCTACCTAGTTGAGAAGCTACCAGATCTCATGGTGGATCCCGGTGTCTTTAAGGCGGCGGCGCCCATACTCTCACTACCATATGCATTTGAAAGGGCAAACCTGAATGTACTTGGAGCTGCAATGGTTGGTGGCTTGGAGTGTGTGAGCAAATCCCTAGAATCTATAGCTCTATCTGAGAAGACCCCCCAGCTATCGATCATGAAGATCCTAACTGATAGGGAGACTAAGGAGGCTCTAGGGATCTTACTAGAGATTCTAAGGAGATCTATGCCTTGTATAAAGGCCTCACTAAAGCAGTATGCTGTACCCTAGATTTTAAACCCCTTTTTAACTATTTCTCACTTTTTAAGATAATCATGCTCTAAAGATCTTGCTGATCTCCTCTACCAGCCCCATCCTCCGAGCCCTAAAGATCCTCTGATCCATAGTCTCTAGGCTTCTAGAGATTATAGGTTTGAACTCCATCTTAGCTAGTATATGCTTCTCTATATCCACACCAGGCGCTATTTCCACAAGCTCTAAACCCCTATCTGTTAGTTTAAAGACAGCTCTCTCAGTTATATAGACAACCTCCTTGCCGTATCTAAGCGCTGTTCTACCACTAAAGAATATCTTGTAGACCCTGGATACGAATTTAACTATATTTCCATCTCTTCTTATCTCTAGACCCTTTTCACCCACCCTTATATCTCTTGGCCCCGCTGTGAAGGATCCTGAGAATATGTTTTTAGGAGCTCCCCCAGCTATCACTGGGAAGCCCCCTGGCCCTGGTATCCTATCTGGTAGTGCTGAGGAGTTTACATTGCCCTCAGCATCTACTTGGAGGAATCCGAGGACAGCTGCATCTATAACCCCTCCCTCGAATATCGAGAATGTATCTGGGATCGAGGTTAGTGCGAAGGGGCTGAAGGCTATTCCGAAGTCCTGCCCTGCTAGGGCTAGGCCTCCCCAGGGTCCTGACTCGACCACAGGTATTATATAGCTTGAGAGGCCCTCCTCAATAGCTATCCTGGTTATAAGTGCTGGGATCCCAACACCTATGTTTACCAGTGCAGGTGCTCTTTTAGAGGCTACTATCTTTAGGAGCTCTATTAGGGCTCTCCTAGCTATTATATACTCATATTCCTCCCAGCTCTGCTGCGGTAGATCCTCTAGAACATCTGGTTTAAGGGGTGGGATCACCCTCTGACATGCTCTAGGATCATATTCAAATGATCCGGACTGCCAGTGCCTCTCCTTAGGAGCCCTAACGATATAGTCTATCAGAGGCCCTGGAACCTCAACATCTCTAGGCTTTATAGTTCCTCTCTCTGTTATCCATCTAACCTGAGCTATAACAACACCTGGCTCGGGCCTTGCCTTGGCCGCCTGCGCTATGTTGAGCACAGTACCCCTTATACCCTCATCCTCGAGAGTAAGATTCCCCATAGAATCAGCTGTGGTACCCCTTATAAGGGCTACCCTAGGCTTTGGGGCTCTGTAGAAGAGGTATTCCTCATCACCTATTCTTATCAACTCAACCCTGCAGGTCATAGCCTTCCTCGCAGCACTATTTATAGCCCCTCCATCCTGTCTCGGATCTAGGAATGTGTCGAGACCAATCCTGGTTATAAGACCAGGTCTTCCAGACGCGATCTCTCTAAACCAGTAAGCAGTTATCCCGAGAGGCCATGAATACCCCTCGATCATATCCTCCATAATCATCCTCTGAAGCCATGGTGAGAAGCCTAGATAGGGCATCAGAACCCCCCTTATAAAGCCCCTATCACCCTCTCTATAGAGCTCCTCAGCAACCTTATCCAAAGCCCTCCCAGGAACAGCTGGGAGGGCGTCCGAGATTATAAATAGATCTCTGGGATGGCCCGTCTTCCTATATAGATTGAAAAGCTCTAGAATAAGATGCTCAGGCGTAGTAGCCATGTTAAAACCAGATATCGCTATAACATCCCCATCCCTAATACATGAGAGAGCCTCCCAAGCACTAACCACCTTAGTCTCGAAGACCTCCAAACATCTAATCAAAGAAACACCCTCAGAAATATTTTAAAAACATAGATAAATAGCCCAGATCCCATAACCATTCACCCGAGAGCGGTCCTTTGTTATCGTTTATGGTTATCTATGTCCGCCCTTGGGTTCCTCACGGTTTCCCCGGGCCCCTCACCGCGGTTCAGCCACGGATCTCGGAAACCCAAGGGTAGCAGAAGACTTAAGGCATATAGCCTCGGAGCATATATATGTATCAGCATAGCTAACAGCCCTGAAGGGTATTAACCACGAATTCATCATATAAAAGCTTCCAAAAACCATTAAAGTAAAGATGTTTAAGCCCCTAAACACTCAATAGAGAATCATTAGCTAGCACCAGATTATTTCTTAACAAAAAGTAAAATATTAGTGGGGCCCGTAGCTCAGCCAGGATAGAGCGCTGGCCTGCGGAGCCGGAGGTCCCGGGTTCAAATCCCGGCGGGCCCGCCATAGTTATTTAACTCTCCGAAACCAGGCATCACTTGACTTAGGATCCCATAAAACCTGAATAAGGAGTTATTCGCGTGACTGGGTAAGTCTATATGGTTATCTTGATTTCCCGATGGAGATAGTTTGTCTGTGGAGCAGGAGACGCATAGGGATTCGTTGTTAGTATAGGATTGAGTGGTTTTAGCTTGTTAAATAGGTAGGTGGGAAGGCAATCTGCAGGAACGGAGGCCTTGAGAGGCTTGTAGAGCGGTTTATGGAACCGTTGATAATGAATGTTCTAAGAAGGCGCTGTTTTTAAGCTATGTATGACTCTAGATGGTAATGGGGTATAGGGTGAGTCAGGGAGTAGTGTTTGTCAAGGTACCGCTTCCCAAAGAGGTCGTTGAACTCGCCAAGATTCGAGGTGTGGAGGTTGAGGAGCTGGCAAAAGCCGCTGAGACTCTCCTACTGCTGGAAATCGTATCAATGGAGTCAAACCTGAAAATGGAGGATGCCCTGGAAATAGCCGATGAGGTGACGAGGAAGGTGTGGGCAAGGCTGAAAAGCACTATGCAGCCGTAGTCCTTGACGCCAACGTGATTATAGCAGCGCTCATCCGGGAGCAGGGATTCAACCGCTACATAGTCTCGCTGACCCCGAGCCTCTACCCCTCCTACTACCCGGAAGCCCTAAGAAACGAGATTCAAGATCACGTGAGGGAGATAGCGCGGAGAGCTGGTAAAAGTGAGCACGAGATACGCCTGGCACTCCAGGCCGTGTTGGAACGCGTGGAGCCTCTTCCTGATGAGGAGGTGGCTAGGTATCTCTCAGAGGCGCAGGGATTCGTTAGGGATCAGGATGATAGCGTGTATGTCGCAATTGCACTCCATCTGCGCTATGAGAAGGGGTTTAAGCAAGTCATACTGGTTACCTGGAACAAGCGGGACTACGACTTCTGGTCACTTATGAGGCACTGGGTAAGGGTACTAGATCCTAGGGAATTCTACACTAATTATTTGAGGCCTCTACTCTCGCCCATCCCAGGCCAGTGCCTGTTATGCAATGTTACCAGCTTAGAGAAAGCGATTGAGGCAACACTTCTCTACATAGGTGAGCACCAATACCTGGTTGTTAACGCTGAGCCCCCAAACAGAATTGAAATTGAAACTTCATGTTACATGGTATTGATAGAATGGGATGCCAGAGAGGAGGGGTACTGTATCTCGCCACGGCCTCTAGCTATAAGGGAGTGCATCGAGATGATGCAACAACCAGTAACGGAGAAGAGGTTGCAAGAAATAGAGTTAGCCAGACAGATGTGTAAGCTATAGTTCCTCCTTCCCGATACACAGTATAGGCAACAGCTCTATACACAACCTAAGCACTTATCTTCGTCATAATTTCGCTTGGCCATCCCCTCCAGACCTTTTACACTCTCACACTCATGACTACTAAAATTTAGCTTAGGACAACTGCAATAGCGACATATGCACACACCGCACATCACCCTAAGAGATAGAAATAGGTTACGAAATGCTCCAGACTCTCACCGATTCTTGGGACAGAGGCTTATAGGTGTCGGCCTCCGGAGCCGGAGGTCCCGGGTTCAAATCCCGGCGGGCCCGCCAAAACAGGTGTAAGCGATTCCATTGTTTCATGATCTCGTGAGGCTCCATGAAACAGCTAAGAAATATTGCCTTATGAGCCCCCTTTTAAACGCATTTAAAAGGGGCTGTGCTGACCAGCCTGATACTATAGTATTGTGTTTAGAACATGTTCTAAACATTTGAAAGGACCCCTTTCAAAGCAAACAGATTTGGAAAGAGGCCTTTAAAAAGGGTTCTCAACTTAGCCATATTATCTATTGTTAGGGGGTTACCTAATAGTAAATTTAGAAGTGCTCCCTTTTAAACAGATACGTTTAAAAGGGGCTCTATACCGGTCAGCACATGATACCTTGAAAAGGGGTCTTTCCACTGACACCATAAATTTATGGTGGGTCTGTGGAGATCCTCATAAGGCTGGTTAGAAAATTATAGGTGAGAATGATGCCCGTAGACCATCTTGTGATAATTGATAGGATTTTGCTTAAGCAGAGGACCGTGATAAGGGAGATTGATGATTATTATAGGGTCTACCTTCCGATGGAGTATAACGAGCTGTGGGAGAGGCTCTTCAGAGATAGGAGATCCGTGGGGTCCTGATCTTTCTCCCTGAGAAGACTAACCATGTTGATGAGATTTTAACATTTTATACAGGATAGGCATGTCACTCGTGAAAAAGAGAGGTTCAAGATATACCTGGCTAAGAGGTATATCGATATCTGGAGGAGTCTTATGTACAGGAAGGTGGATCTGTTAGTGGTCTTTAGATAGGATCTATATGTATAGGTTGATCACAGCATCACGGGATCATCTGTGTTTCATGGTCTCGCGAGGCTTAATGAAACATGGGCACAAAATTGGCCAGGCCCTTCGAGTCCATGATCCGGGGTTCAAATCCTGGCAGGCTCACTGCGATCGAACGAACTAGCCAGAAGGTTCGATATAAAGTCCGCGACGACATGCATATAAAGATATATGGTTAAAAGCATTTCACAAGTCAATAGCACGAGCTATATAGCAGAGAAAGTCCTACTCTTTTAGGGGTTAGTCTTCATTGCAGTTCATCGTGTTCTATATCTCCACTCGCCCTCACACTCTATTCTCTCCGTGCTGCCTGCGGGAGCCTATATCTCCTGGGATGTGGAGAGCTTCCTCGGCGGCCTCCTCCCCTCGCATTGCTCATAGGGATCATAGTACTGCCCTCTAGCTAAACACAACTAGCTATAAAGCTTATAAGCATTGGGTTATGAAGGGATCTTTAATAAACACATGACATTAACATATCTAATAGTACTAAGGGCTAAACACAATTAATATCAACAGCCATAAACCTATATGAAAGCAAAACAGTAACCTGAGGTGGGAGTAGCTCAGCTACCCTCTGGAGGTATGGAAGATGGTTGGGATCCAAGCCTCTAAGCTTGATCATAAATAAATAAATGGATTATTGTGATATGAGTAGGAGGTGGGCTATTGTATGGGGAGTGCTAGAGAGGTGAGCGAGCTTAGGGATGTTGCTGTTGCTTCGTGTGTTGATGAGTATATAGATAGTGCTGTATATAGGTGGCTTTCGAAGGCCCCCTATCTTTCGAGGTTATCGAGGGAAGTTCTTATTGAGATGGCTTCTCATGAGGAGAGGCATTATAGGTTCTGGTCCGGCGTGTCTGGGGGTTGTAGGGTTAGGTTTGCATGGGCTAGGGTTTTAGCTGCCCTTTTAATGGCTCTTCTCTTCGGAGCAACTGTAACGATCAAGGTTCTTGAGAGAAAGGAGAATGAGACGATCCAGAGGTATAGGGGTGTGCTAAAGTATTTCGAGGGGGCTGAGCGTGCCGAGCTAGAGGCTATAATAGAGGATGAGGTTAAGCATGAAAATATCTTAATGGAGAAGATAGGGGAGGAGAGGATAAAGTATCTAGGCTTCATAGTGCTCGGCCTCTCAGACGCGATAATAGAGATCTCGGGTATCCACGCGGGAACCCTAGGGGTTTACGAGGATACTGTGAAGGCTGGCATAGCTGGGCTGATCGCTGGGATAGCGGCTTCGATGGCTATGGCAGCCGCAGCATATGCCCAGGCTAAGCAGGGGGGTATGGGTAGGCCTGCAACATCTGCCATGTATACCGGGATAGCGTATTTCCTAACCGCGGTTATCCTAGCGATACCATATTTCATAGTACATCAGATCTTCCTAGCATTCGCTATTTCAATAGCCCTCTCAATAGTCATACTTGCCTATATATCTACATACGGATCTGTCCTCTATAATAGAAACTATCTAAGAGAGATCACAGAGACAACACTGATAATACTAGGGGTATCTGCGGCGCTATACTTCATAGGAGATCTAGTCTCCAGATTCCTCGGGATCAGAGTCTAGATGGCTTTAAAAACCATATTAGTAGAGAGCGGAGATTGGGGAAGAGGTTAAAACCTATATCCAGGAACCGTTCACCCGAGAGCGGTCTTTTATTGTTGTTTATGGTTATTTTTTACCCACCCTCGGGTTCCTCACGGTTCCCCCGGCCCCCTCACCGCGGTTCAGCCACGGGTCTTGGAAACCCGGGGTCACTGATATATATAGCTTATCTAGCTTATAATTATCAGCACACCTAATAGCTCTGAAATGTCTTAACCATGAACCCATATAAAAGCTTCCAAAAACCATTAAAGATGTTTCAACCCTATATTCGCAAATCCTAAAGCGGGTATATGTAATGGTTATAGCAGATAAGCTTGCAAACAATAGAGAATGCGGAGCAATGGATGACTAAGAAGACATATATTATTAACTGTGGCAAGAGATGTGCCGAGCTTCTCGAGAGGATCTCAGAGGAGGTTCCAGGGATATTTAGTGCTAGCATAGATGGGGAGATCCTCAGGATAACATTCGATGATAGCCATGTTGGTGTGAGGGAAACAATAGAGGCTATTAAAGACATAGCCAGGACAATATCTCCAACGGCTAGGGCTTCTGGCAATATATCTAAGCTCAGCGTTAGGCAGATCCAGAGGAGAATCGGTGGGCCAGTATATGTAGAGCCCCTGGTAGAGGCTATAAAGCTAAGAGGCTATAAAGCAGGTGCATCTGAGGGATATATAGAGACCAACGCCCCGATAGAGGAGGTTATAGATATAGCTATGGCTGTTGCGAGATGCGCTGAAGAGGCTCCCAAGGAGATCCTAACGCCC
>JAWAXC010000083.1 GCA_038897115.1 Sulfolobales archaeon
CAAGATCTTAGTGTAACGCTTGGAATACCTCTTCCAACAGCTATGAAGATTATAAACGCTGCACGGGAAGCCCTTGACATTAGGTTTAAGACTGCGAAGGAGGTTAAGATGGAGAGGATGAATATTGGTAGAATAACTACGGGGAGCAAGGCTCTTGATCAGCTACTTGGAGGGGGTATAGAGACTAAGACTATCACAGAGTTCTTCGGTGAATTTGGTACTGGTAAGTGTTTCTCAGGAGATACTAGGATCTTGATGATGGATAGAGATAGTGGGGATCTTGATATAGCAAGTATTGAAGATCTATATTATGAGTTTTCTAGAAAATATGGAACCCAGAGATTCGATGGTGGAGAGATTATATGGCTTAATAGGGTTGAAGATAAACAGGGTTTCCTAGTCCCAACTATAGCACTAGAGAGAGGGGCTAGGGTTTCATGGGTAAGGCCCATAGCTATATATAGAGAGAGGGTAAGAGGCATTGCTGGTATAAGGCTAGCTAATGGATATAGAATTAATGTTACACTAGCACATCCAGTTCTACTCTCCCAAGGGGATTCCCTTGTATGGATACGGGCTGGATATGTTAGAGAGGGTGATTATATAGCTAGGATTTCTGATAGTTATATAAACGCTATAAAAGATCTTGGAAGGGGTATGAGTGATTGGCTTAGAAATGGATCTCTAGAGGCTCTAGAGGTTAGAGATGTAGAGCCGATCTATTACAATGACTATGTATATGATCTGGTGATCCCTGCAACCCATAACTTCATAACCCCAGAGGGGCTGATACTCCATAATACACAGATATGCCACCAGCTCGCCGTAAATGTACAGCTCCCACCGGAGAAGGGTGGTTTAGGAGGCTCAGCTGTGTATATAGATACAGAGGGGACTTTCAGATGGGAGAGGATCGAGGCCATGGCTAGAGGTAAGGGGTTGGATCCTGATGAGGTTATGGAGAAGATATACTTTATAAGGGCGGTTAGCAGTGATCATCAGATAGCTATTGTGGAGGAGCTCAGAGAGCTAATACCTGAGAAGAACATAAAGCTCGTAATCGTAGACTCCGTAACAGGACACTTCAGAGCAGAGTACCCCGGGAGAGAGAATCTAGCTGTGAGGCAGCAGAAGCTAAATAAGCATCTACACCAGCTACAGAATCTAGCGGAGGTATTTAACATAGCTGTAGTAATAACAAACCAGGTTATGGCAAGGCCAGACGTATTCTACGGAGACCCAACGGTAGCCGTTGGAGGACACATAGTAGGGCATGCCCCAGGGATCAGGGTTCAGTTGAGGAAGAGCAGAGGTAACAAGAGAATAGCAAGAGTAATCGACGCCCCCCACCTACCAGAAGGAGAAGCAATATTTGTGATAACAGAAACAGGAATAGCAGACGTAGCTGAATAAAGATAGATCCTAAAGCCTCTCTGCATCTCTGGTTACTGTTATTGATCCTATGTATATCGATATATTCACCCTTAATACACAAAAGCTTATAACCCATATAACAACTATCCCAAAACAAGAAGCCCACAATAAACTCTATGAGCAGTTGCGAGAAGAAAGACTCCTATGAAGCCCCCATATCGCCCAAGAGAGATTGATTCTCAAAGAGAGACACAGAAGGAGTTCTAGTTTCATCGCGTTCCATAGGCAGGACATAAGCTGACCTCCTCCCCACCCTGAAGGGCGAGGGTTCCCCCTAGGGCGGGGAGGTTTGGGCTACATCCCAGGCTCTCGCCTGGTTCAGCCCTGGGCCGGGTCTCCGGCCCATTATCCCTATCCCCTCTCGGGGATTCGGGGATATGGATGCCAGCCCCCATCCATGATCATCCGGGGCTCGGTTGCCATGCTTAACCGCCTCATCATCTAGCTATAGTACTCGCATCAAGCATATAGGTATCAACAACATCCCCGCCCTAAAGAGCGAGGCTTTCAGTTGTAAAGGGCTTAACATCGCTTGATACCAAGCCTAATGAGCCGAGATCCTTTATAATGAAAAAGCCTTAGAGTGGAGAAGTTGCAGAGCCTTTTAATAATATAGGGCTTTAATATCGCTTATAGCAGTTAATCTAAGATCTTCTGTAATATTCAGATTTAGCCTTTGATACATCCTACATATGACAAGGTATTTAGGGATATTATTAGATCTAAAGCTATTCATTAACTGACACATAAGGTTTTTGAGGAACACTAACATTTATAACATCTATTTGCTTGAGATCTTTGTGTATTTTTCTATGACTCTTCTAGCGGATTCTGACATCTCATCCAGCTTCTTCAGATCTTCTTCTATATCTAGCACCTCACCTCTTCTCTCAAGAAGCTTTCTCGCTATTAATAGATATCTTCTCTCATCTTTGATCGCGCTCATCTCTATATACATAACCATAGCAACTATCTCTGATGCCAGCTCCTCATCGACCGGTTCATCGAAATACTCGAAGCTTTTAAGGCTCTGTAGGATCTCATTTCTAATCCTCCTCACAGCCTTCATCCTGCTTTCTAGATGTTTCTCCACCTGTTCACCTCTTTTTAGTTTTATACATATAGATTTGAGACCCTTTAATATAGTTATATGCATGTTAACTGCTTCCTCTAACTCGCTTAGAATCATGTGAAGGGTTTTTCCAGAGCTACTCCCACTCATTTTCTCGCAATCCTCTTTATAGTAGCTATTGTATTATCGGCTATCCCATATGTTTTTAGTACTCCAGCATTTACCCACACCTCGTTCTGGGGAACCCCTTCATCAAGTATAGGTGAGAGCTGTAGGCTCTTTCTACCAGCTACAACAATCTCGATCATATCATCCCCTATTCCCAGCTCTTTCGCTAAAATAGGATTAATTTTCGCCTTACCCTCTTCAACATTCTCTACCCTCCTAACCCTAATCCTCTTCTCAGTCACCTGCTTCTTCTTACTTTCCCTGAGCATTGAGGGAGGCGGTATTACCTTAAGAGTATCAATTACACTGATCTTAGGTCCACTCTCAGCCTCCTCTTCCAAGCCCTCCTAACCTCCCACCATTCATTGAAAAAGCGCCAGAGGTAAATATATTCAATAACCTGATAACCATGTTTATATATGAAAATACCAGCTATAACAATTACCCAATCTCATCGCCACGCCCGTTACAGAGGATTTAGAGCTATGTCCTCTTAAACAAACCTCTTCTATTCTTGGTTTCAGCTTAATAAGCCTCGTAACTGAAAGCCCAGTACTTTAGGGTAGGGGGAAGGTTAATATTTTAAAGAGTGGGTTTTTAACCATGATCAGTTGATATATTTATTTTTCTATATATTGGGAAACATAATATGTAGGGGTATGCTTTGGAGAAGCCTCCCTCGAAGGCTGGGGATAGCTTTGGAAGGTGGTTTGACTGGGTATTATCTGCTGCGGAGATCTATGACTATGGAAGGTATCCTGTTAAGGGTGTTGGTGTGTGGATGCCATATGGTTTCAAAATAAGGGAGAAGGTTCTCAATATTTTAAGAGATCTTCTTAACTCAACTGGGCATGAGGAGATCTTATTACCTCTTCTAATACCCGAGGATATGATTAAAAGGGAGGGTGAGCATATCAAGGGTTTTGAGGATGAGGTTTACTGGGTTACCCATGGAGGTCTAGATCCTCTTGATGTAAAGCTTGCCCTCAGACCTACTAGTGAGGTTGCAATAACATATATGGAGACACTCTGGTATAAGAGCTATAGACAGCTGCCTAAGAAGCTCTATCAAATTGTAAGCATATTCAGATATGAAACAAAGGCCACCAGACCAATGATAAGGCTAAGGGAGGTAACCACATTCAAGGAAGCACACACACTCCATGATAGCTTTGAAGATGCTGATAGACAGGTTAAAGAGGCTATGGAGATCTATTCTAAGTTCTTCGACACCCTCGGAATACCATATATAATATCTAAGAGACCCGAGTGGGATAAATTCCCAGGAGCAGTATATACTGTGGCATTCGATACTATAATGCCCGATGGAAGAGCTCTCCAGATAGGCACAGTCCATCATTTGGGGCAAACATTTACCAGGGTATTCGAGACTATAATACATAAGAAGGATGGAACCCAGGACTATGGATGGCAGACAAGCTATGGTGTTTCGGACAGGGTTATCGCATCCCTAATATCGATACACGGTGATGATAGAGGGGCAATAATACTTCCAAGTATAGCGCCAATCCAAGTAGCAGTTATACCGATTCCCTCACAGAGCGAGGAAGAGACTGAAAGTATATGGAAATATGCTGAAGATATAGATCGAATGCTTAAGGATGCAGGTATCTCATCCATAGTAGATCTAGATAGGGAGAAAAAACCTGTAGAGAAATACTATTACTATGAGATAAAAGGCATCCCAATAAGGGTAGAGGTAGGTGCAAGGGAGCTGAGAGCTGGAACCGCAACCGTGTTTAGAAGGGATAGCTTCACAAGATTCACGGTTCCTAGGAGCGAGTTGGTGCAAAAGGTTAGAGAGACCCTAGAGGATATCGAGAAAGCTTTGAAGGAGAAAGCGTGGAGGGAGTTTAAATCACTAATAAAGCTCGTATATACAGTTGAGGAGGCTTCAAGCATTATAGCATCAAGAGCAGGCATTGTTGAAATACCTTGGTGTGGTAGGGAGAGGTGTGCTATAGAACTAGTGGAAAAAACAGGTGCAAGCAAAATGCTGGGCACACCACTCGAGATCCGCGATCTCGGAGATGCTAGATGCCCCATATGCGGTGATAAAGCCAAAACAATAGCTAGAATAGCAAAAACATATTAAAGAACCGGCTGAATTTCGATGCCACTAAATCCTCGCCAATGGCTTGTCATATCTAGCTAAATAGATCATCAGATCTTCTGAGGCTTAGCAGTAGAACCTATGACAATATATATCCCCTACGCCATAGTATTATCTGGCATGGAAATCAAGGTGATAGGTGGCTTGCATGCCTAAGAAGAGGGAGAGCAGGGGGAGGAGGAAAGGATCAAAGGGATATGTTGAAAGGTTACAATGCGATCAATGTGGCAGGCTTGTCCCAGAGGATAAGGCTATATGTGTTACTAGGACATATACACCAGTAGATCCTCAGCTCGCGCAGGAGCTTGAAAAGAAAGGAGCATTAATAGCTAGATATCCTGTAACAAAGTGTTATTGTGTTAGCTGTGCAATATTCCTAGGTATAATAAAGGTTAGAGCTGAAGAGGAGAGAAAGGCTATGCCAAAGAGGTAATAGGAACCAGTATGTGGCATTGTTTTTAATAATTGATTTTAAGAAAATTATGCTAAAGGATCTATAAGCTCTATCCCAACCCTTTCAGCCGGAATCCTCAGCCATCTCCTCCGGAGGCTCGTAGTAATACTCTCCAATGCTTTTTTGATATCTATCTAGGTAGCTGCCGGGCTTATTTATCCTAGGTCTCTTAGTCCTGGGATCTCTTCTGAAGGTCACACCTAGATATGATAGCAGGCTATTCATACCCTTTCTAATGCTTGTAGGCTGCTCCGCATACCCCTCTCTCCCAGGTTCTCCTTTAAATACAAAGAGTCTATCTGCTATGAAATCTATAATCGATACATCATGCTCTATAACTATTGCAGCGCTCCTCTTATTCTCTACAACACGCTTGATCGCACGAGCAACCGTTATCCTATCCTCCACATCTATATGGGCTGATGGCTCATCCAATAGATATAGATCCGCGTCTCTCGAGAGAGTTACAGCAATTGCGACTTTTTGGAGCTCACCACCGCTTAGCCCAGATATTTCTCGTGGTAATAGCTTGACTATCCCTAGCTTTCTAACCACATCATTATATATCCATGAATCCTGGTTAAGGGCTTCGGGGGATGTTTTTCTCAAAACCTCCTCAACCGTTAGGGAGCCATCTCCAAAGATTGTTGGTGAGAGGAATTGAGGCTTATAGCTGATCCTAATGACGCTTGTTCCCACAAACCCCTCATCAGGCTCTAGCTCTCCTGCTAGGAGCCTGGCAAAAGTTGTTTTTCCAATAGCATTTGGTCCTACCACACCTATCACCTCACCCCTATATATCCTACCCCCCTGGATCTTCAGCTGGAAATCTCCGAGCTTCTTTACCAGATCGCTCCATTCTGCCAACAGAATTTCTGGCTTCTGCTGTGTTTGGATCTCACCCCTAGATCTATCTGTAAATATGATCTCGGCATCCCTTATCCTCATATTCTCAGAGGGTAGATAGCCCCTGAGGAAATGTCCAATCCCAGCTCCAGTTCCATATGGCTTTGAGAAGTAGCCATATGCCCCGGGCTCTCCAAAGGTGATAACTATATAGTCTGATACATAGTCCAATACGGCTAGATCGTGCTCTACTACAAGGGTATATGCGCCCTTCGGTATTAGATCTCTTATAGCTAGGGATAGCCTGAGCCTCTCCCTCACATCTAGATACGAGGATGGCTCGTCGAACAAATATACATTCCCCTCTCTAAGCAGGGCAGCAGCTATAGCTAGCTTCTGGAGCTCTCCCCCACTTAGCTCTCTAACATCTTTTCCGATCATGTTGTGCATGCTGAGATAGTCTATAACATCTTTAAACATCCCCCTCTCATCTATCCTAGATAATATCTGCTTAACCTCACCTCTAACATATCTTGGTATAGCCTCTATATTCTGGATCTTATGTATAACCCTTAGCTTCTTATCAACTAAGCTTCTGAAATAGTTATACGCCTCAGATCCTCTGAGCCTCCTCAGAATCTCATCCCAGCTAGGGGGCTCTCTATAGTTGCCGAGATTCGGTACTATCTCGCCAGAAAGGATCTTTAGAGCTGTTGACTTTCCAGTACCATTCCTCCCAAGGATCCCAACTATCTTCCCCTGTATCGGTGTTGGGATCCCATATAGTTTAAAGAGATTCTCCCCATATCTATGCATAACCTTTTTCTCCATCTCATCAGGGAGATTTATTATATATATCGCTTCAAAGGGGCACTTCTTAACACAGATGCCACATGCGATGCATGTTGCCTCATATATAACTGGTTTCCCCTTCTTCTCCTCACTGGGCTCAATAGCTATGGTTCCTCCTCTATTTACTGGGCAGAACCTCACACATGGCATGCCACCGCATTTATCTGGGTGGCAGGCCTCATAGTCTATAACAGCTAGCCTTGTCACTTATGAACACCTATCTGGATAAGATCTCCATCTATCTTATAGATAGGGAGGATATAAGTATATATGGATTAGTATGGGTGGACTTAGAATTATATTAATAGGATCTACGGGAACTATTGGGAGGAGAATTGCTAGAGCCCTTATAGAGGATGGGCACCAGCTAGCCCTTATAGGTAGAAGTGCTTCTAGGCTTCAAGAGATTGTAAGAGAAATTGGTTCTAATAAGAATGGAATTAAATGTATATATACAGCTGATCTAAAGGATATAGAGGCTTCAAAAGCGGCTATAGCTAAAAGCACATCATGCCTTGGAGGTCTAGATGTTCTGATAAACAGTGCAGGTATATGGGATGACACAGATCCTTGGGATATAAAGCCTGAGAAATGGCTAGAGGTGTTTACAGTAAACACGATAGCACCTTACATATTGTCTCTAGAAGCCTCGAAATATATGGAGAAAGGGGGTACCATAATTAATATGGGGTGCTTAACAGCTACTAGGGGCCATAGGATCTATAGTGGGTTGAGGCCCTCACCAGCATATCTCTCATCTAAGGTAGCGATAACATATCTAACAAAACAGCTGGCAGAGCTATTAGCACCAATGGGGGTGAGGGTTATCACGATAGCCCCTTCATGGGTAAACAGACCCGGGATCGGTGAGAGGCTTGTAAAAGCAATTGAAAGCACTGTTCCCCTTAAGAGACCTGCTGATCCTGATGAAATTGTAGAGGTTATAAAGGCTATTATCAATATTAAAACCCCCTACATTACTGGTGCTGTGATAGAGGTTTCAGGAGGGTTGTAAAAGCCAAGAATCCTTCTATACAGCTTCCAGCAACCCTATTATAAAAGAGGGTTTCTTAAATTTACACATAACCTCTAAAGATCTTTAGATATGTATAGGGGGTTTGGCTTAAATATCTAGCTAAACCATAGCATATAATTCGAGGTATGTGGTTCAAATGGCTGGTATAGCTGATATAGCTAAGAGATGGGAAGGCGGTGAGAGTGTTGGGGAGAAGCTTAGGAAGGCATTTGCTAAGAAGGAGCCTATCAAATATAAGCTTCTAATGGCAAACTATAAGATAAAGAGCCTAGCAAACAAGATCGGAGTCCAGCTAGAGAGGATGAAGGAAAGAGATAGAGTTCTATTTGAAAGGGTTGTCGATGCACTAATATCCAAGGATACAACTAGAGCTACAATGCTTGCTAACGAGATAGCAGAGATAAGGAAGGCTGTTAAACAGCTAACAATAGTGCAGATAGCGTTGGAGCAAATCTCAATGAGGATCGAGACAGTGGTTCTCATGGGTGAAGCCTTCGTGCAGCTCGCACCAATAGTTGGTGTCGTTAAAGAGCTGAGAGGCCTTGTCAGAGGTATAATGCCTGAGTTCTCATATGAGATGATAGAGCTTGAAGAGAGCCTAAGAGAGGTAGTAACAGAAACAGGAGAAGGCCTGGGAGTAGGCTTCACAGAGGCTACATACTCATCACCAGAGGCAAGGAAGATCCTGGAGGAAGCAAGAATTGTTGCGGAGCAGAGGATGAAAGAGAGCTTCCCAGAGCTACCATCTGTATCACCTGTAGAGAGCAAGGCAGAAACCAAGGCCCAGTAGCATTAAAAACCATATATAGTAGATCTATAACCCCCTATTTCATAACCCTTTATTTTAAATTTTTACCCGCCTTGTATTATTTAAATATTGGTGTTCACTTGAATAGGAAGAGGGATAAGGGGCAGTCACACTCTACAAGGCCTGTAAGGGCTGGGCCTCCAAAATGGGTTAGGATGAGGCCTGAGGAGATCGAAACTATTATAGTTGAGCTACGTAAAATGGGGTATATGCCATCCATGATAGGGCTAATACTCAGAGATCAATATGGTGTCCCCCTAGTAAAGTCTGTTCTTGGTGTAAAGTTAACCAAGGTTCTCGAGAAACACGGCCTAGCACCAGAGATCCCTGAGGATCTGTTTAATTTGATGAAGAGGGCTGTAAATCTGCTTAGGCATTTGGAGGAGCATCCAAAGGATCTCCACTCTAAGAGAGGATTGATCGAGATCGAGTCTAAGATAAGGAGGCTAGTTAAATATTATAAGAGGGTTGGAAAGCTACCACCAGATTGGGAATA
>JAWAXC010000084.1 GCA_038897115.1 Sulfolobales archaeon
CACGCATCTATCTCATCCCTCTCAGGCTGTCTATTATTTGGGGGTCTGCATTTAACTACATTAGTGATATATACCTCATCCCTTTTAATCCCCACCTCCTCCAATACACTATCTAAGAGCTTTCCAGCAGCCCCTACAAATGGAAGCCCCATCTCATCCTCAGTAGCTCCTGGGGCCTCGCCTATGAGTAGGATCTCTGCATCTCTTCTCCCACTCCCGGGGACAGCGTTTCTTCTGGACAGGTGGAGCCTGCACTTGGTGCATCTAAGTATATCCTCTATAAGGGGTTCCCAGGATATGTAGTGGGGGGTGTCTATTATGCCCACCTATCCTGGATAATACCTTAGTTATTATTATATTATTATTTTAATTTAGATTATATTAGATCCTGCATATATCCCAGAGTAGGGAGCTCGAAGATCCCCTCCCCCCTGGCTAGGATATATGGCTTTGCATTCTCTATATCACCATTATTCCTTGTTATTGGTGAGAGATAGTTACTCCTTATAGTAGTTATTGGCGAGCCTGCTTGGTAGCTGCCAGCAGCTGGTGCTACAAGCCCCTTAATGGTTCTCCCACCTATTCTCAACGGGATTTCGAGGAAGCATGGGAACTTAGCTATCTTGCCCAGCCTATCGCTTATAGATATGCTTGGATGCTCATGCCCATATATCACAAGCTCAACACCTTTTAAAATCTCCTCACCCCCAGCTTCCTCGAAGCTCTGGTGGCCGTGGATCACGAGGATCTCGCCTAATCTATAGTGGGGAATTGGGTTGACACCGTATCTAGATGTGACTATTGATGCATAGTTATCATGATTACCCCTTACAAATACCACCTCAACCCCTTTCCTCTTGAGTAGATTCATAACCTCTTCGATCTCCCTCCTCTCCTGTGATCCAAGCCTATCGAATCTATGCTTAAGATCCCCTGCAATGATCACCATCCCTATGTCTAGGGAGTTGAAGGCAAACTCTATATCTTGTATAAGCTGCTTCAGCTGCCCCCTAGGCAGGAAGAGCCCTGACTCCGCCATAGCCTCCTCAAAGCCTAGATGAGCATCAGCTATTACAAGGGCTCTATATCTCCTTAGATAGATATAGGGGGTATCCACCACAAGCTCTACTCCCGGGTGTACCTCTAGCATTTCTCTCAGATATAGAGCGCAAAGAAGAATATTACCTTTGAAGCCGTATTACCGCTATAAGCTTTGTCATCATATATGGTGAGGGCTGGGCTCTAACACTTCACTCTATATATCTTCGCACATCTGGTAAAGCTCTCATCAGCCTTTCTAAGGGCATCTAGAGCTACTGGGATCACTTTTTTAAATAGGTGGGATTTCCTCGCAGCCTCTCTATACTCTTTAAAACTATATTCCTCTGAATAGCCGTCTATAGAGATCCTGAGGTAGCTGGGACCAATAACAATACCTGTGCCACCCCTCATAACAACGAACTCCCCGCCTCTGAGGGATATCGCTATATCGCTCCCCACCTTAGAGATCGAGATTAGATCGCCTGATTTTACTATTACCCATCTCCCCTCACATATATAGCCTGTGGTCTTTATCTCTCTAGAGGTTGAGAGGCATAGACCCTTCTCAAGAACCTTCTCCCCATATCCTATAACCTCCTTTATAGATCCTATTACAGAGAGCTCGTATGCCTTGACACCCTTCTTACCAGTCTCCACACTAGCATCTAGGTTCTTGAGAGCCATCCTCAGAGCCTCTATGGGGTGTTGTGACAAGATACCACCTATTAGAGGTTGGATGCATAGCCTATAAGCATGTCGAGGATCTATATTGGTCAGACCTGCGCGGGCACCGCATCCTTACGGCCCTTTCGAGCCTCATCATCTAAAGATAGATCTCTCCTAATCTCTTATCCCTATGCTGCTTATATATTAAAAATAGTGTGGTATCGATTCGCGGATTTGCATGTAGATATATATTTCATGATATATGCTCATATCGGTGGTTAGTTGCCACACTATCTAACAGGTTTTATATGCCCGAGATGTGGGGCTCGATATGAGGGGAAGGGTCTCTACGGTGTGTGTAGATCTTGTGGGGGTCCTCTGCTAGCTATATATGATCTCGAAGCTGTTAGGGTTAGGCTCGATAGAAGGGATCTAGAGAGGCGTGGGCCTAGCATGTGGAGATATAGAGAGCTTCTTCCAGTGGGTAGCGAGGAAAACATAGTCTCTCTGGGCGAGGGATCCACACCACTTATAAAGCTTGAAAGGATCTCGAAGGAGCTTGGCTTGGAGGTGTATTTAAAGGATGAGAGTAGAAACCCAACAGGATCTTTTAAAGATAGAGCTATATCAGCAACGATCTCAGCCCTTAAAGAGATCGGTGTGAGGTCTGTGGCGATGCCAACAGCTGGAAATGCTGGAGCTTCTCTCGCTGCATACGCAGCAAGAGCTGGTTTTAAAGCCTATATAGCGATGCCAAAGGATACACCTAGAGCTATATATGCTGAGATATCTATAAGGGGCATCGATCTATCCCTGGTAGACGGGCTCATAAGCGATGCTGCAAAGCTCGTATCCGAGGGATCTAGGATATATGGATGGATAGATGTATCCACCATGAAGACGCCCTATAGAGTTGAGGGTACAAAGACCATGGCCTATGAGATAGCTGAGCAGCTTAGATGGAGAACTCCAGATGCGATTATCTTCCCAACAGGGGGTGGCGAGGGGATAGTTGGTATGTGGAAGGGGTTTGAAGAGCTAAGAACACTCGGCTGGATCGATGAAATCCCCCGCTTAATAGCTGTACAATCATCTGGATGCAAACCCATTGTAGATGCATATGAAAGGGGGGCACCGGATGCTGAGTATTATAGCGGGTGTACCACATTAGCCTCTGGGATCAGGGTTCCCAAACCCTTCGGTGATAGAGAGATTCTAAGGGCTATAAGGGAGACTAAGGGCTACGCAATAGCTGTAAGCGATCAAGAGATCGTAGATGCTATGAAGAAGCTAGCATCTATAGAGGGTATTCTCCCATGTCCTGAGGGTGCGGCATCATATGCAGCCCTTTTAAAGCTTGTGGAGAGAGGCTTTCTGAGTAGGGGTGAGACCATCGTTATATTCAATAGCGGGAGTGCTTTGAAGTATTTCGAAGTGATATCGAATCTAGCCAGGGTTGTTTAGCCCCCTATTAACTCTAGAGAGATGCTTCTCCACATATTTCCATACAATCTCCACAACCTCCTCCTTCGGCTTCATAGCATCTACTAGGATTAGCTCTCCCCTTCTCACCATCTCTAGATAGATCTCTCTGGCCCTTCTAAGGATCTCTGGCTTTTCGTAGAAGACCCACTTCCTAGCCCTAGATCTTCTGAGCCCTTCGTCAGGCTCTACATCGAGGTATATAGCTAGATCTGGCTTTATGAAGACGCTGTTAAGGATTCTAAGCCACTCTAGATCAATGCCCATGGCACCTTGATAGGCTATGGTGCTATAGAAATATCTATCCATCACAA
The DNA here is from genome assembly GCA_038897115.1 of Sulfolobales archaeon. Lineage (NCBI taxonomy): Archaea > Thermoproteati > Thermoproteota > Thermoprotei > Sulfolobales > Sulfolobales archaeon. The sequence continues at coordinate 3,504 of JAWAXC010000084.1, forward strand.
CCACATAGCCCTTCTCGAGATGGGGCATCACAATCGTCTCAACATGGTAAGCCCTGTCACAGGCCATTGCAAGAGCATCTATTAGGGGGCTTAGAGAAAGCTCTGACTTCACCTTAGAGAGGGCTTGCGCAAAGGGGCTGTCAAATGGCTCATAGGTGTAGAGAGCTTTATAGCCTCTTCTAGATAGCATATCTACAATCTCGATGGCAACAGTGGTTTTACCGGCCCCGTCCAGACCTTCTAATACTATTAACAGGCCCTTCAAACACCTCTCCGAGGTAATTGATTGGTGTGGAAATACTATATATTTATCGGCGGATAAGCCGTTTTAGTTCTATATCTGGGTTGGGGCTATTATAGCCCCCTTCCTGAGATCTATGATCTTAGCTATAGATCCTGATGCACCGTATATCCCATATCCAAGACTCTCCAGATATCTCCTATAGTATGTAAGGTCTAGAAAACCCTCCTTCACCAGTGTTTCATGACCGACATCTGTGTATTCATAGTATGTAAGGTAGTATATATAGGTGATACCCCCATCAAGAAGGATCTCCCTTTTCTCAAGAACAGCCTTTGAGATCATGCTTATTAGATCTAGCATCTCATAGTTAACCCCTTTAGCATTAACCAATATAGATCCCTTGGATGTTTCGAGCTGAAATCTAAGGTACCTAGTATATTTCTCAATATGTATCTCCATCTCATCACTAGCCTCTCTAAACTCGCACTCTATCTTCTTCGAGCATACCTTCTCGGAAACATATCTGATAACCCTTAGATATGCTATGTACTTCCCATATAGGCTCCAGCAGTATTTATTAGCGTGTTCAGCAACATCAGAGGGTGTTGCATCAACAATTTGATCTCCATAGCAGGAGGGGCACTTGGCAAGCGAGCTATCATCTGGATATGCAAATACACTCCCACATCTCAGGCACTTAGCAGGCTTCATGGTTCTTGACGAGGATAATATATAGCCCTTACACCTCTCCAAAGTACGTTCATAGTATAGAAGCCTATCATCTATCTTCTCAACAATTTTCTTCATATAGGCCACCTGATTTCTCATAAATCATAATCTAGAAAAGCTATATTTTTACCCTCTATATGTTCCCGGTAGATGGGCTTTTAAATAGATCCTCCTGGATGCTATGGATTCGCCTCTGCAGTAATAAGCTCCTCTGGATCGATGTATTGGGAGCTGTTGGTGAGCAACACCATAGATCTCGGTAGACGCTTAATATGCTCTGAAGATCTTGTTGGGATCTGCGAGTCTATAGTGGATTCTGTGGAGAGGCTGGGATTTAAAATACTTCTAGATCCATTAAAAAGGCCTTGGGAAATCGGCAGGGGGTTTTCATCGAGGGTCTTTCTAGCATCTAGACCCGATGGATCTAGAGCGGCTCTCAAGATTAGAAGGGCTAGGTCTAAGAGGGATAGCCTGGCCCTCGAGGGGTATATTCTTAAGCTTCTTATGAATAGCTATATAGCTCCCAGGGTGCTCAGCTATGGCGATGACTATATATTGATGGAATATATCTCAGGGATCAGCGTTGGCAGGGCTATAGAGCTGTTTAAAAGGGGGGATATAGATGATCTCTATCTGAGAACAGCGATCTCAAGTACTTTGAGGGCTCTATATGTGTTGGACATCCATGGGATAGATCATCTGGAGATAGGGGATCCAAGGGAGCATATTATATATCAAAACGGTATCCCATATGTTGTGAGAATAATAGACTTTGAATCAGCTACTCTAAAGCCATATCCAAACAATATACCAAGATTTGTCGGCGGGTTTCTACTTAGAAGAGCCAGGTGGGTTCTTGGAGATGATATAGAGGTGATCCTGGAGATGATGAGAAACTATAAGAGGGATTATGGAATGAGGGAGTATATAGCTGGCAGGCTGGCGGAGCTGGTGTCTGCTAAGAAGCCCTTCTAAGGATCTTCCTAGCCTCCCCCCTTCTAAGAATAATCACATCGTTAACCCCTGGAACACCGAGCTCCCTACCACATTTAGGACATCTACTCGACACCCTGCCCCTAAGCTCCTGGGGGGTTGGGAGGCCAAAGCTATCCTGCCCAACCCTAGAGAATTGATAGATAATCGTATCGCAACCCCTACACACATACAATATAACCATTGGAACCACCAAATAGAGGCTATAGAAAACATCTATAATACCCCTAACCCCAATAATACACCCCAGATGATGCCAGAGGTAATATAATACCTATTGAGAAGCCATATGTTGAACGTTCAACACCCCATAGAACACTATTTATGACGCGGAGCAGAGAACAAGGATAGGGCTCACTACAATCGGGAATCTTGCTCCTCATAACATCCTTCTAGAGTATGGGTTTTGGGCTTGAGCATATTAACATAGCATATCGGTGTCAAGAGAGATTTATCTTTATTAGTTCTAGTACCCCTATATGGCATAGGAAAGCATGCTTTGATGCGAAAGATAAAAACAATGCTCCAGCCTACTAGTGGTGGGCGAGGCATGGTATATGGAATGTTCATGGGAAAAGGGTTGATCTGTGGTGGGTTACCATGGGGATAAAACTTAGTTTCGCACCCGATGTAGAGGTTGATTTCGTAGATAGAGAGCATGCGCTAGAGAAGATAAGATCATGGGCAATAGAGGGTATGGTTAAGGTGCAAGTAGTATATGGTCCTGAGGGCTGTGGGAAGACGGCTTGGCTTCGGCAGTCTGTGGAGATTTTGAGGGGGATGGGTTTCGATGTTATCTATATAAATCCCCTTGAGAAGGGGTTTCTCGCAGAGGTTGGTGTTGAGGAGGTTAGGATGAGGCTTTTGGAGATTTTGAGGGAGGCTACGGATGAGGCTTGGGCGAGGGCTGTGTGGGCTGCTGTGGATCTTGCTAGAGAGCTTATTAAGGCTGGGAGGAAAAAGCTAGCTATCCTGGCTGACGATGTATTCCAGGCTATAGGCTTGGGTAAAGCCTCTATCTATGTAAAGGGATTGTTAGGATTAATCGAGTATCCCCCTAGAAGCTATGATAGGATCGTCGCGGTTGTTGCTACTAGTGAGGGTGTTTCTAGGAGGGAGATTGGTAGGCATAGATGGGGCGATCTAATGCCCATGTGGAACATGCCTAAAGAAGGTTTTAAACAACTATATGACCAGCTTCCAGGAGATAAGCCGGGCTTCGAAGAAGTCTGGAGAATCACAGGTGGGAATCCAAAGCTATTAGCAGAACTTTATAAAGCAGGTTGGAACTCGGAGAGCATAGTGAAGAGACTGGCCAAGCAAAAGGAAATCACACCTGACTTTGTCAAAGAATATCGGGGATGGCTTGAAAAGGCTGTGGAGGATCCCGACGTGCTCTGGAGCCCTGATGCCCCTAGAAAGCTTATAGATGAGCTCATATCGAGAAACCTGGTGATCTATAACCTATATGAAAGGGATTGGGAGTTCTGGGTGGATAAGCCGCCTCCCGAGAGAGACCCCCAGCTCGGCATAGGGAAGCATGTTGCATGGCAAACCCCACTACATAGAGAGGCTATTAGAAAAGCGTTGGAGGAACATATATGAGGAGGATAAGGCTTAGCTTCACACCCGATATAGAGGTTTATTTTGTAGATAGGGAGCAGGCTTTGAAAAGGGTTGAGAAATGGGCTGAGAAGGGAACTAGATTTGTACAAATGGTATATGGTCCTGAGGGCTGTGGGAAGACGGCTTGGCTTCGGCAGTCTGTGGAGATTTTGAGGGGGATGGGTTTCGATGTTATCTATATAAATCCCCTTGAGAAGGGGTTTCTCGCAGAGGTTGGTGTTGAGGAGGTTAGGATGAGGCTTTTGGAGATTTTGAGGGAGGCTACGGATGAGGCTTGGGCGAGGGCTGTGTGGGCTGCTGTGGATCTTGCTAGAGAGCTTATTAAGGCTGGGAGGAAAAAGCTAGCTATCCTGGCTGACGATGTATTCCAAGCTATTGGCCTTAGCAGAGCATCCATATATGTCAAAGGGTTGCTCGGCCTTATCGAGTATCCTCCTAGGAGTTATGAGAGGATCGTCGCAGTTGTTGCAACGAGTGAAGGCTTATCTAGGTTCGAAATTGGGCGTCATAGGTGGGCTGAGCTAAGGCCTATGTGGAATATGTCTAGGGAGGGTTTTAGAGAGCTCTATGATATGATACCGGGTGAGAAACCAGCTTTTGAGGATATTTGGAGGATATCTGGCGGGAATCCAGCGATGCTGGCAAGGCTGTATCGAAATGGTTGGAGCTTTGAGAGAGTTGTAGATGATCTTGTTCGTGAGAAGAAGCTCGATATCTTCATAGCATCTCTAGATAGTGATCGGAGGAGACTGCTTGCTGAGGCAGTTAATGATCCTGATGTGTTGCTACGTAGAGGTAGAGAGGGTGTTGAGCTTCTCACCAAGCTCGTTGAGCTCAACCTCGTTGTTGATGAGCTCCATCCACGCGATCCTTGGTTCTGGATCGATGTGCCGCCGCCAGAAAGAGACTATGAACTAGGGATTGGAGAGATCAATGCGTGGCAAACCCCACTACATAGAGAGGCAGTTAAGATCACTCTGGAGAAATTCACTATATAGCTAACAGCTATATCAGCGCCCCGCTAGCCCCCACGCTTTCTAGCCTCATCTATATGCTCGCCAACACCGGTTTTCATCTCCCTCTAAGCATCTAGCAACCTCTAGGAATCTAGGCTTTTTAGCTACTACATCCTCTCCATCCCAGTGGCCTAGGGTAGTCTGGGTGAAGATCTAATCTTTCTTTTCTTCTTTTTCCCTCATTTTTCTCAGTGCGTATCCAACCATCATTGATGCATATGCATGTAGCTTCCAGGCTTCTGGCTTGTCTCCATATTCATCGGTGACCTTTCTAGCTAGCTCTCTTAGCTCGAGGGCTTCTTCGAGTGTTAGCTCGTCTTTCTCTAAAAGCTCTTTGATCCTCTTCCACTCCTCCTTAGAGATAGGGTTTATAGCTGCTAGCCTCACTATTCTAGCAGCCTCGTTTTTCAACATCGATGCCTCCAAAGGCTTCAACAATCCCTGGGAGGTTAGATATTCTATGAAGAACTCCTGATAAGATCTAAATGCCTCTCCAAGCCTCGTGATCCTCCTATCTATATATTCCTTAAGATCATCGAACCTCTGATCAACACCCGCGAATTTCTCATCAACATAGCTCTTAAGTGTGTCAAACTTTTCATCAACATATCCCTTGAGCTCCTTAAACTTCTCATCTATCTCCACAAATCTCTTATCTATCTGCTCGAATCTCTTATCTATTTCCCTGAACCTCGAGTCTATCTCCGCGAATCTCCTACCAAGCCAATATGTTATACCCCCCAGAGTCGCCAGTATTGGTACTAGCGTTGCCAATATGTTTAAAATGCTTATCTCCTCAGCCATCTAACCCCCATTAGAATATCTAGAGAGCTAATATAAAAGACAAGACAGGTAGCGGAAGTTCCACAGAGGCTGT
>JAWAXC010000085.1 GCA_038897115.1 Sulfolobales archaeon
GGATCCCTATCAAGGGATGCTAGGGAGGCTGTTGAGAGGAGCCTTAGGGAGGGGAGGATCCCAGCTATAGTGGCTACATCCAGCCTCGAGCTTGGGATAGATGTTGGGAGCGTCGAGATCGTTATCCAGTATATGTCTCCTAGGCAGGCTATGAAGATGCTCCAGAGGATGGGTAGGAGTGGGCATAGGGAGGATGCGCCTTCTATAGGCTATATAATTGCTAGCGAGAATATCTACGATATAGCTGAGAGCGCTGTCATAGCTAGGAGGGCCTGTTCGCAAAATCCCTATAATGAGATCGAGAGGCTGACCCCCCGAGAGCTACCCCTAGATGTTCTCGCCCACCAGATAGCGGGGTTGGTTCTAGAAAAGGAATCGATCTCTGTGGGAGAGGTGGTGGAGATACTCTCCAAGGCCTATCCATTCAGAGGCCTCACACAGCATGTTGTTGAAAGGGTTGCTGAGTTCCTATCCAGCATAGGGGTTATAAGGATATCTGAGGAGAACGGAGTGAAGATCCTTTCGAGGGGTAGGAGGGCTAAGCAGTATTACTACCGAGCAACCATGATTGTGGATACCAAGAGCTATAGGGTTGTTGATATAGCTTCAAACAGATCTATAGGTGAGCTGGACGAGAGATTCGTAGCTAAGGAGGTTGCTCCAGGTGCTGTGATAGTCCTCGGGGGATCTCTCTGGAGGGTTTTAGAGGTTGATGAGGATCAAATATATGTTGAGGCTGTAGATAGCGCAGAAGGATCTGTGCCTAGGTGGATTGGACAGCAGATCCCAGTTGATAGGAGGGTTGCTAGGGAGGTGTGTATGATGCTGAGAGCCCTATCCAGAGATCCCGAGAAGGCTTTTGAGAGATACCCAGTTGATTCCGATGCTATGAAAAGGGTTCGAGAGGCTGTTGAGAGACATATATCCAGCGGCTATCCAATACCAGGCGATGATCTAGTGTTAATAGAGGGTTGGAGAGATGCCGGCGTTAGCATAGCCATTATACACGCATGTATAGGTTCCAAGGCTAGCGAGGCCCTAGGGCTATTTATATCCAGCTATCTAGGCTCCTCAGCATCTTATAGGGCTACACCATATGGCGTTATAGTTGCTATGCAGGGTAGCCTTGGCGCCAGGGATCTCGAGAAGATCCTATCCTCTTGGAGAGACCCCAGCGAGATAGAGGCCAGGGTTCTAGGGGCTGCTAGATCGAGTGGAGCCTATAGATGGCACCTAGTAGCGGTTGCGAAGAAGATGGGGGCTGTTGATAGGGATTACCCCTTCGAGGAGGCTTTGAAGCATGCGAGGCTCTTCGAAGATACTGTTGTGGGTGAGGAGGCTTTGAGGGATATGCTCTATGAGGAGCTCGATCTAGAGGGGTTGAGGGATCTTCTATCAAGGGTTAAGGAGGGGAGGGCAAGGGTTGTTGCCCTAGATCTGAGGGAGCCAACACCGCTTGGAGGCGAGCTATATAGGGGTATATCGGGTTTTGAAAGGGTTAGGAGCCAGTCTATACCGAGGAGCATTGTTGCGGAGCTTGTGAGGAGGAGGCTTGAGGAGAAGGATGCTATGTTGGTATGCATTATGTGTGGCTACACTTATACATCAAAGGTAAAGGATCTGCCGCAGAAGATCGAGTGCCCAGCATGTGGATCTGTGTTTGTTGGTGTGAATAAATATGGCTATCCATATGCTAGAGAGCTTGTTAGAAGGGTTGCGAAGAACCCGGAGATCCTTAGGGATCCAAAGGCTCTGAGGGATGATGAGAAGGAGGCTCTCTCAATGCTTGTGGGGACGGCAAATCTTGTTGCAAGCTATGGTAGAAAGGCTGTGCTTGTCCTCATGGGAAGGGGGGTTGGGCCGGAGAGTGCGGCTAGCATTATAGCTTCTTCACAGGATGATGAGGATCTCTATATAAAGATCTTGGAGAGGGAGAAGAAATATATGTCTACGAAAAAATACTGGGATTAGCTATGAAAAGGGCTTACTCAAGCCTATGGCGGTATCCATGTTAGGTTCTCGAGGAATCTAAGTCTCTTAGGTATTGGTGGGTGTGTCGCCAGGATCTCCTCTATCGGTGAATACCCAGATCTCATGATCCTCTCTATATCAGCTCTAGTTACTCTATAGAAGGGCTCTGCCACAGCATCTGTTAGTGCGTATATGAATAGTGCTCTCAACTTGCTCTCCCCAACACTCTGGTGGATCTCTGGGTTTCTCCTATAGAATATATGTATCTTTGCCAGCGCAGCCTGCATAGCGCTCCTCCCAGCCGCCTTAGCCCCCTCGAGATCTGCGTAGTACTCTCTAAGCCTGCTAAACGCTAGTATCAATATCTGTAGCACGAATGATACTATAACAGCTGCTATGCCTACTAACACTAATATGATTGGGCTGGAACCGTTTCTCCTATTATTACCGCCTCCCCATAGGCCTAGATGTACTAGGCTCACACCTAGATAGTATATCACTGATGGGAGTATACCTAGGAAGAGCATTATAGCGTTATCCCTATGCTTGTGATGCCCTATCTCATGCCCTACAACGGCTTCTAGCTCTCTCTCATCTACAAGCTCTAGCATCCCCTCCGTAACTGCTACATATCTCCCAAGGAATATGTTTCCATATGCAAATGCATTTGGAGGCCCTCTAACCCTTACAGCCTTAGGGGGCTTCACACCTAGTCTTGAGGCAACTCTATTCACTATCTCCTGGAGCCTTGGATCTGGTGTTGCTCCGTAGAATAGGTTTATCATTATCGGTGAGAGTATATATGTGAATAGATTCGCTATTATCACGAAGATCATTATAGGCAGTATAAAACCAGTAACAATCCCTGGGTCGTTGAGGTTTAGCGGAGCACCCCTCCATAGCTGGATAGCATATACTATGCCGAAGAGGGTTCCGGTGAACACCAGGATAATCAGGATCAATGTGAGGGCCATGGAGGTATATAGGGAGAAGGCTCCTGATAGCCTACCAGCAACCTTAGGAGCTATGGTTGATGCTAGCATAAACATCACTATATATCCTAGAACCATCAGTGCCAGCGCTATCGGGTCGAAGAAGAAGAACACCCTTATCTCACCTATATAAATATGCATATGTAAGCATAATAAGCATTTCCATATGCATCTAAGCCATAGAAGCTTGGAAAAGCTAAAAAGCCCCGATGAGTTATATAGAGATGGCCGGGGTAGCTCAGCTGGTAGAGCGCCGGGCTGTTAACCCGGTGGTCGGAGGTTCGAATCCTCCCCCCGGCGCCAAAACAGAGGCCTCCAACATGTCTTGGTTCCTATCTAATCCCCCTACTTCAAATAATAATTAAGGAATAATGCCTCTTGAGATGAAAAGGCAATACCCGATCATGGATCATTGTTGCTTATCTTCATATATACTGTATATACCTATGCACAGGCTTATTAGATGCCTCATCATTTATCATTTACAATATCCGGTGATCAGACGGCTAGCTGGCTTGATATTCTGATCAGCGTGGTCGTAGCTATTCTCCAGATAGCTTTTTTTCAATTCTATAGTAGATCATCCCAGGTTCCCGTGGGTTTAGCCCTGGGCCGGGTCTCGGGTCTTCGGCCAGCTACCCCTATCCCCTCTCGGGACTCGGGGATATGGTTGTTAGCCCCCATCTATAGTCATCTGGGGGCCTGGTTGCCATACTCATCACTACCTCATCATCTAGCTATACCACCAGCATCAAAGCTTATAAGCATTTCACGATCCTCGCCCTAAAGGGGTGGGGCTTTCAGTTGTAAGGGAGCCCTCGAGGCTCTAGTTGCTGGTTTAATACAGCTTTTCATAGGCCTGCCCCTAGCGATATTTGCGATAACACTTGCACAGAACGCTGTATATAGATTTATGGTTGCTAGGTTAGCCGGTAAGGTTGAGGCACCATCTATAGCTGAGGAGCTGAGCAGGGGTAACATTGCTATAGCTGCGATGCTCTTTGGAGCATTTTTCGCAACATCAACCGTTATAAGCCAGTCGATAGGGTTCCTAGCACAGCCGATAGCCCAGGCCCTTGGGATAGCGATTAGTGGTTAGAATATCCAGTGGCGCTCTAATAATGCTTTATCACTATATTTCTTTGATGCTCCATGGTTGCTGGTAAAGAGGCTGGGGATCTAAAGGCTGGGATAAGGGCTAGGATCTGGAGGCTTCTTGAGGAGAAGGGTGTTTCAAGGCCTCCAAAGCCTATCTATGGGAGGATACCTAACTTCGATGGTGCCGAGCTAGCGTGTGAGAGGGCCTCGGAGCTTCCTGAGTTTCGCAGAGCCTCTGTGGTTAAGATCAACCCTGATTCTCCTCAGATGAGGTCTAGATATATAGCGCTTGCTATGGGTAAGATGGTGGTTATGCCTACTCCGAGGCTTAGGGAGGGGTTCCTAATACTGGATCCAAGATCTATACCTAGGAATAGGATCTCAGAGGCATCGACGATAAGGGGATCCTTTATATGGGGTTCGAAGGCATCGATCAAAGAGATGCCGAAGGTAGATCTACTTATAGTCGGCTCAGTAGCTGTGAACACTAAAGGGGCGAGGGTTGGGAAGGGAGGGGGCTACGCTGATCTTGAATATGGTATATTGAGAGAGCTGGGGCTTGTCGACGAGGACACACCTGTTATCACAACGGTCCACGACCTACAGATCATAGACCAGGAGATACCGATGGAGGAGCACGACCTACCGGTGGATATAATAGTAACACCCACTAGGATTATAAGGGTTGAGAGAGCCTATAGAAAGCCAAAGGGGATATACTGGGAGAGGATTGGTGAGGAGAAGCTAAGGGAGATCCCAATACTAGCCGAGATCCTCGGTGAGAGGGTGAAGCATGGTAAAAAATATAGACCATAGATCTCTGGGTTTGATATAGCATTGCGTTGCGTCTGGAAACCTCTATATGATCATCACTGCCACCGATCCCTCATCTAGATGGCTATCGAGTCTATTTTATCCCAGCTATAGCTCTTCAACAAGTATCGGGGCTTCAACAATCCTCTTAGAGCCTCTCCTAACTATTTCTAGCTCGATCACACCCCTATCTATGTTATCCTCAATCGCATTCCTCAGCTCGCTAGGTGTTGATATCTCTTTACCACCTGCCCTTAGAATCACATCTCCCCTCCTTATCCCTGCATCATCCGCCGGACTCCCCGGTATTGTTCTAACCACAACCACCCCTTTCCTCTCCGCTATACCCAGCATTCTGGCGAGCTCCGGGGTTAGCGGTGCTACGAAGACCCCTATCCAGGCTCTAACAGGTCTTCCATATCTCGATATAAGCGTTATAAACCTCTTAACCTGGTTAATAGGTATTGCGAAACCTATCCCCTGGGCAAACGGGATCATGGCTGTTGTGACCCCAACAGCTTCGCCCATCATATTTATAAGGGGTCCCCCGCTGTTGCCAGGGTTTATTGCTGCATCTGTTTGGAGAAGATCCTCGAGCACGATTCTACCTTCATTAGCTACAATGGTCCTCCCCTTCCCACTTATAACACCCATTGTTACTGAGGGGCCTGGGATCCCGAGTGGAGATCCTATTACAAGCACGACCTCTCCCACTCTTACCTTGTCTGAGTCGCCCATCCTGAGATATCTAGCCCCTGGCCTGTCGATCTCGAATAGCGCTAGATCCCTATATGGATCTCTTGCGAGAACCCTACCAACACCTACCTCGCCATCGCTATATATGATCCTAACACTGCTAGCAGATCCAACAACATGGCTATTAGTTATTGCAAGCCCCTCACCAACTATGAAGCCAGATCCAACACCCCTTACAGGGGCTTCTATAAGGGATAGAGGATCTATAGCCTCCACAACAACGGTGACTACCGAGTCTCTAACGCTTTCAACCAGGTTGGAGATCTCATCACTGAACTCCTTGATCCTACTCATCGTTCCATGCCCTAGATACTATTGATGCTGGGCTAAATAATGTATTAGCTATAGCTATCACCAAGATCCTCAAGCACTTGTTAGACCCTGGAATCATCTACTCATATGATGGGGATAAACAATCACAGCAGATCTGAAACCATTGCCTCCTCTATATAAGTTTCTGAGGCTCTTCTATATGGGGGTCTAGATGTATATAGTGAATATAGAGGCTGTTGAGTTCAAGGAGTTCAGCGAGAGAGGTGCCAAGGGTGTTAAGAGGAAAACACTTATCGATCCCAGCGTTGGTTCTAAGAGATTCTACCTTAGATACTATAGACTCGAGCCGGGGGGCCAGACGCCCTTAGATGTGCATGACTATGAGCATATAGTGGTTATAACCAAGGGGAGGGGCTCGGTGCTTACAATGGTTAATGGAGCCCCTGCTATAAAGAGTGTTAAGCAGGGTGATGTGATATTCATAGCCTCTAGAGAGCCTCATCAATTCATAAACACAGGCTCCTCGGAGCTTGAGTTTCTATGCTTCAGAGGCGCTGATATCCTCTATAGAGATGATGTTAGGAAGATAATTGAGGAGATGGGGACATGAGGCTCCCATACCCCAAGTGGATCTATATTGGTGATCTCTCAAAACCATCGACCTTGGAAGAGTCTATAGGTATCCTCGCAGGCTTCTCAGCCCAGATCGAGGTTCACAAGATCCTAGCCCTTTCAAGGTATATCCCATCTAGCGGGCTTGGGTGGGACGATATACATAAGATCTATGGTGTTATCTTCAGAGATCTGAACCATATATCGTTGCTATCCCTCTTCGGAGATCCTTTAAAGCCCCTTGTAAGGGGTAGCGGTGATCTGGACTATGCATTAGGATCTATAGCTGAGATAGGGGATCCAGGCCTCTCACTATCGATCACATTATCAGCTGTTATACCAGCCTACACAGCTATCCTGGAGTTCATAGCTAGGAGAACACCGTTGGAGAGGGTTAGAAAAACCTTCTCAGAGATTCTAGAGGGTGAGAAGAGGGATCTAGAGGATCTCCTGGGGATCCTATCCAAAAGATTTAGAGGCAGCGAAGCTGCAGAGGCTCTCGAGGAGAGGGCTGTAGTGCTATTCGCATCAGCCGGGGCTGAGGATGCTTTGAAGATCTCCATAGCCTCTATAGCTAGTGGCTCGATCCTAGATGAGGTTTCCTCGAACAAGGCGCTGGGGGATCTATATAGGAATATAGATAGTGCTAGGAGATATGCTGCTGAGAAGCTATATATCGATAGCGGTGCCGTAGTATCTACTTTATCGAGGTATGGCCTATCTGGTTTCGCCCTATGCTGAACCCATGATATTATTCCAAAACTCTATCCTGGCTAGGACGTTGAAGCAATATATTCCTTCTTCGAAACCACTATAACCTTCACAGCCCTCTCAATATCTTGTGCAACTTGGAATGCCTTTTCAACCTCTCCTAGCTCGAATACATGGGTTACTATTTTTTTAACAGGTATTTTCTTCGATGTCAATATCCTTATAGAGGCCTCTATATCCCTCTCCGATGCTGAGTATGATGGTGTTAGCCTAACCTCGTCGTAGAAGACCCTGGATATAGGGATCTCAGCTGTGGATCCAGGTGGTGGTGCTCCGAAGAGCAGGATCTCACCCCCTTTCCTAACGAGCTTGAAAGCAGTTGGAAGGGCTTTTGTGGAGCCTGTTGAGAGCACTACTAGATCGTATCTCCTTAGCTCGCTAACCTCTGCTGGGGATATACAGGCATCTGCACCTAGGCTTGATGCTAGTGAGCATCTCATCTTAGAGAGATCTACTGCGAGTATCTCAGAAGCCCCCAGGGATCTTAGTAGCATTGTGAAGAGAAGCCCCATAGGCCCGGAGCCTATGATGGCAACGCTATAGCCAGGTCTATAGGTGCTTCTAGATATTGCTCTTAGAACAGTTGCTAGAGGTTCTATAAATGTTCCCTCAACCCAGTCTATAGATTCTGGGAGAACATGTACAGCGCCCCTCTCAACATTGATCCTCGGTACTAGGAAGTACTCCGAGAAACCCCCTGGATATATGTTGCTCTCCTTGAAAAGGGGGCAGGATGTCTCTGAGCCTGTGTAGCAGTACCAACACCTCCCACACGAGACATGGTGGTGTGTGAAAACCCTGAGCCCTGGTTTGAGGTTCTCAACACCTCTACCCACCTCCTCTACAACGCCAACCACCTCGTGGCCTAGCACCGGTGGCGTCTCTGTACCGCCTTTTATCTTCTCAAGATCTGTTCCGCATATTCCGCAGGCAACCATTCTAACGAGGATCTCCCCATCACCTGGCCTTGGGATATCTAGCTCAGCTACCTCTAGCCCGCCCCCCTTTTTCACAAGGGCCGCCCTCAACTAGGCCCCTTATTAGGATTCTATCGAAGATATATAGGGCGATCTATTTGAGGGCTGCTGTACTCCACGCCCCAGGTGATCTGAGGGTTGAGGATATAGAGCCTCCGAAGCCTGGGAGGGGCTCGATAGTGGCTAGGGTTCTCATAGCCCTTACATGTGGCACCGATGTTAAGCTATATAGGAGGGGCCATCCATTCGCCAGGCTTCCAAATGTGATTGGCCATGAGTTTGTAGGTGTTGTTGAGGATGTTGGAGAGGGGGTTCCCAGGGATCTGAGGGGTAGGGTTTTCGTTACTATGAATACATCTCCATGTGGGGGTTGCTTCTACTGTGCAAGGGGTAGGGAGAATCTATGTGAGAGGCTTGGCGAGACCATAATAGGCTTTACAATCCCTGGAGCCTATGCAGAGATGATCGAGGTTCC
>JAWAXC010000086.1 GCA_038897115.1 Sulfolobales archaeon
GAGTCCTGGGGGAATTTACTTGATTTTTGATTCGAGTATAAGTGATGCTATCTCGGCTAGGACGTCTAGGAGTGATTTCTCCTCTACGGCGACTACTCTCCCATCAGACAAGTGTTTGTGGTGGGGATGGCTGGGAACTTCTGGGTGATGTGGAGCATTGTCGTAGCGGAATACCATTACTCCCTGCGAATCGGTGTAATGGAATCTATAGGATACTCTCTTTAGGTTATTGCCCTCTACAAGGAGGTACTCAAGGAAATAGAGTCTGGTGGAATCGATAAAGGTTATCGTGCCTTTTAGGACAAGCCTATTGGATGCTCTCCAGCTTACATAAATCTGCGTCTGTGATATTATTGGTTCTAGTTCTTGGAGCCTGATCTCAACCCTTCTGAGATAGTTTCTTAGAGGCTGATTCTCCAACCTTCTTCAGCTCCTCTAGCTCCATTCTGGCTCTTTCAAGGAAGACGAGTTCACCGTACCATTCTATGAAGTCTTCATTGTCGCCGAGCTCGCCCCGTAGGTAGCGGGACAGGAACTCCTCTGAACTCATCCCATATTTCTCCTCGTACCTCTTAACCCTCTCCATGGTAGTGCTTATTTCTAGTTCAAGCCTCTTAACCTCAGCCTCAACTGCCCTAAGCAGTAGCCTTACAGCCTCTCTAGGCATTTTTAACTCCACGAAAACCAAGACCGTCTCCATTATACTGTTAGTATAGGGCAACATATAGGCCTTATCAAGGCCTAAAGTAACTCATTGTCAAATTAACAAGGCAATTCTAGGAAGAAGCTAGAACCTACACTGATATCTTAAATCTTAAATATGCTCGGGGAATGATTCCAATATTCTACATCATCATTACAGCCAACCACTCTTGATAATCATATCTGCGATATAGCGGGGATCGTAGATTATCGGGTATGCAGGCCGTCAAGCGGAGACAAACTCTATACTCTAATCAACTGGGATAGCTCCTACACTCCACCAGCCTTCACGGGTACTTGATTTGAAGAATCCCGATACTCTTTCCCGTACTAGGTTATCACTGGCATCTGTAAGATGGCTCACCATGGTCTCTCCGCCAGAGGTGTTTATGCCTTAAGCTGAGGCCACTGGGATAGACTAGCGTGGGGAAAAGGCTATAGGTATTTGCGATAAGAAGACCACAAAAGACCTAACAAATGAAAAACTCTATACACCCTTGTTCTATAATTATTCAGAGGAGTTGGAAAAACTATTAAGAAACACAGTCACAGGGCTAAGAACATCCTCATTAATTAATGCTACTGCATGTCAAGGAGAATCGTCGAGATAGTCAGAGAATACATCTTAGCAATATTGTTGAGGATTTGAGCAAGCTGAGCAACAGGGCTGATGGATCTAGGAAGTGTGATAAGAAGCCTTCTCTATAAGCATACCGAAGAATATAGATTATGTTACTATAAACCATTCATTGAAGAGCTACAGGTAGCATACGTTGACCCGAGAAACATTTCTAAGTTCCATGTGATTCAGCAACCATAAGCGCTCGTAGTATTCCCCGTTACGATGATGGCGTAGCTGTCCTGACCCATCTCACTAGAGGATGAGGTTTATCGCTGGCTCTGTCACGATTCTCTAGCTTTAGCGATCGCCCTGACTCTGTGTTATCATCTTCCTAGTAAATCATTCTCTTGGTTAAGCTTTGATCTCCGGTGGCCTAAGACCTAAGGGTATGTTTTTATGCGTGCTTTGCCGCTACTCTGAGCAGCTTTTCATCGAACGTAGCGAACCCTGCCCCCGCAGATTTAGCTAGCTGCACATAGAGAGCGCCGTACACCGTGATGCCCTCCTCTAGTGCGAGTTTAAAGGCCTCTTCGGCTATCTCTCTCGAGGAGTATACCTTCAGCGTTGACCATAGCTTCAAGAGGTCTTCTACGCTCCTGACAGCTTCCTCCCAGCCTAGATCGCCCACCTTTAAGCAATGTTTCCATATAGCGTTTAAGGCTTCGGGGAGAGCTAAGTCTATAGTTGCCATCACCTCCCTGTCCCTAACCCACGAACGCACTAGCCTACGCACCTCCCCAGAGCCCCTTTCTTCGAGCACGAGCTTTACTAGAAACGATGCGTCTAGCACTATCAACGCTCCTCCCTCGACTCCCTAATAAGCACCGTGGAGTCTACTCTCGTCCTCCTCACCCCCGCATTCTTCTCGATGCTATCGAGTATCTCTTGAAGCTCGAGAGCCCTGACGCGCTCCTCGATAAACATTCTAATCTCTCTACTCCAATCAATACTGTACTTTTTCATCTTCTCCTTAAGCTCCTTGGGCACTCTGATCGACACTACGTCAGACAACCTGTATACGCCATATAAAATATAATGTATACACAGTTTTAAACATTTATGACCGGTGACATTTATCCCTTCACCCCCGAGGATCGTCCATGTAGTATAGGTTTCGTTTACACAACCTCTTCTCGGGCATGTTCTCGATGTATCCTTCTCATCTACGTGCTCTACCTCTATCCCGTATTCCTCGGCAACCTCTCTAAGCCTTCTCAATAGATATCCATAGCTCCATATATGGACGATCTCGAAGTTAACCTTAAAGCCCTTACCAGGCTCTTGAGAAGCATACCTCGGATGACCAACGAATACCCTTTTAACACCTTCATTGTATAGCCATTCTATCGTGTTTCTCACAGCCCAGTCTATATAGCTCTTGATCTGTCTCCTCCACCTCTTATACATCCTCCCAAGCCTCTTAGAAGACCTCAAACCATATCTATTTAAGATGCTTTGATAGCTAGAGATCTTATCCCTCCAGTAGAAGCTAATAGCCTTCAAAGGCCTCCCATTCACTAATAAGGCAGACCCATCATCAACATAGACGGCTAAGAGGTTATTGATGCCTATATCAATGCCTGCCTCTTTATTTCCACTAGGCTTAAGTGGGATCCTAAAGCTACTACCCCTGATTATCTTCTTTTCAACCTCATATGATATGTATATATACCACTGCCAAGGCACTATCAAGACTTGCAAAAGCAGGATACATCAAGAGATCATGGGTATGGGTCTCGCAAAGGAGACAGAGGCTCTACTGCTTGAAATAGCACAACAGCTTTTTGAGAATAACATTTGTTAGGAAATCCCCTAACACAAAGATCTATCCTGGCTCAGATCCTAGACTTGGTTAGGTTCTGCCATGGCTAACCATGCTAGGACTTATCCTTTGAGAGGGCTATCTATCATCTGTTAGGGGATTTCCTAACACAAATCCCCTACCGTGATATCACAGCTGTGGTAAAAGCTCCTCCTAGAGTGGGACTGGATGGATTTGCTAGAGCGAGAGCTAGTACGAGAACAACAAGAGGCTGATAAAACATATTCAAGAAAAACAAGAAAACCATCGAGGAGGAGTCGAGGGTAAGATGAAAGTTTTTCAAATAAAACAGGTAATACCTTCTCATTCAAAAACGCTCTATGCCCCCTTTTCTACTATATATTACCGCCTGTTAGCTACGTATATATTGTATTTAAATATTTAAATCAGCTTATGCGGTTTCTATAGAGCTTCTACAACGCATACATATTCAAAAACGATTTAAAGATCTATATATAAATCTCAAACCAAGGATTTGAAGAAAAGATACACATGCTAGATCAATAGAATAAATGTTTTTGAAAAGGATTCGAAGAAATGCTCAAATAACAAAAACAAACGTATATGTTGAACATCCATGTATATATACCTCGTTTCGACTGATCTAGTTCGGAAGGTGAGAAACATGGCACAGTATTTCTCCTTCTTCCTAAGCAGAACATCTTGCACTTCAGCATTATCTAAGGGATATAAAGCTATTGATCATGGGGGTAGTACTGCTAATCCTAGAGACATTGTTTGATAATATAGCGGTTGACAATATAATGTATAACATTACAACAATTTTAGAGAATGTATTTCAAAATATGACCGGCCAGGGTGCAAATGTACTCTCAGGAAGCTTCGTAATGCATATAGGATTAATAGTACTCCAAATCATAGACATAATATTAATTATAGCTGTCTCAGTACACATAATTTGGACTCTATTCAGCTCTCCTCGAAATAAATAGAGAATTAAAAGCAAAACATTTTTTATCTTTTATCCATTTTAATGAGACCCGATAGCGATAGCCTAAGCCTTATAAAATAGTTGGCAAACCTCGCCTCTTAAGGCGGGGAAGGGGTCATAGACACCCTCCTACCAGTATATTTTCCGCTGTAATCATAGTAATCCTTGGGCCTAGGCCTAGGATCTCGACCGCTGGGTTTTTTCTTAAGCACCTCTCCAGTGTTTGATCCACATCAATGAGAAAACAGCTTAAGGGTTTATAAACCTAGATCAAATTTAGGTATAGCTGTGCTTAACGCCCATGGATCTAAACCAAGCGTGTTAGGTAGATCTTTGTTAGGGGATTACCTAACAGAAGATCTAGAAGGTCTTCTTTAAAATTAATCTAGTACTATAATATTCAGTATAGCATCACGTTTGGAAAAATATTCTAAACAAGATACTATGGTATCAAGGGCTGGTCAATATAGAGCCCCCCTTTTAAACACATCTGTTTGAAAGGAGCCCCTGCATCTCTTGAGAAGCACTAAAGTATCTACATCCCCACGAGCTTCCTAACATCCTCTTTGAAGTTATCCGCAGCAAACCTTATGATAAGTTGCTTCCATGGATGGATAGTATCTAAAGGCAATATTTCTTAGCTGTTTAATGGAGCCTTGCGAGACCATGAAACGATGGAAATGTTTACACCTGTTTTGGTGCGGCGGCCGGGATTTGAACCCGGGATTTCCGGCGTGGCAGGCCGGCGTCCTAGACCAGGCTAGACGACCGCCGCCATATTTACTATGGGTGGGCGGGGTTATATTTCTTGTTTTGGTGAGCATTCCACGTTTATAGTTATTGCTGTGCCCTCATCTATTTTTAATTTTTCAGAGAGTTTCTCTCTGGATATTATTTCTAGTATTGTGGGTTTATGTGTGGATCTATATGGTCTTATTAGAAGCACTTTATCTCCTTCTATATATGCTTTCCAAATGTATAGCCCTCCATATGTTTTTCCATCTATTACTATGTCTCCTATCTCTTCTTGGGGTGGGCATATCTTTCTCAGCTCCTCATAGCCTTCTAGCCCCTCTATCTCTATGTTTAGCGTTCCTGGATATGGTTCTTCTCCAAGTCTTTCCCTGAAGATCTCTTTGTATATATCCATGCTAAGAAAGATCCCAGATTTTCCGAGCCCCTTGACATACCTTCCCCTCAGTCTAACGCTATAGGGAGCCCCAGCATTTTCCATACCTCTTCACCATGCTATCTATATACTCCTTCTCGGTGAAATATAGCTCTCCAAGGAGTAGCAGTATCTGTGGCTTCAACTCGATCCTTGTTTTTGAGAGCTCCTCAAGAGACCCATAGCAGATCCTCTGCCCCGGCGATCCAAGCCCCGCAGCACCAATCCCAAGCCTATATCTAAACCCCGGATCACCCTCCTCGGATGCTATCGATATAAGGATTCTCGAGGCCTCGTCAAAGCCCATAAAGTAGTTTTCCTCAGCGCTTAGCTCGAGCAGTAATAGCACGTGTAGCCCTCGATCTATTGCTTCTCTTATCCTTCTATAGATACCACTAGCCTCCTCCCTACTCCTCGGCCTAACAACGCTCATCACCCTCCCAAGCCTATATACCATGAGGCCTGCATAGCCTAGAGAGGAGGTTATCGCTGAGACGCCTGGGATATATGTGTAGCTATACCCCCTTCTAACAGCCTCAGTAGCTATGTATATATGGGTAGTAGCAGCCATGGGATCTCCCCAGCATGCTAGACAGACCCTCTCACCCCTTTCCAGAGCCTCAAAAAGAGGTCTAGCAGATAGATCCTCAAGATCTCTTCTACCAAGCCTAACAAACCTCCTACCAACAATAGCCTCGACATCCTCAATAGAGCCGTTAGCTGGCAGGGATGTATAGTCCTCATAGAATATATGATCGCATGACTTGAGAACCTTTATAGCTTCAAGTGTAATAAACATAGGCGATAGCCCCAACCCCACAATATATAGATGCCCCCCACCTGGGCTCAACACCTACACCTTGATTCCAAGATCTTTTTAATGATAGAGGATGTTGAGTACCCCCCGAACTTCTCCCTAACCCTTATAATCCTCACACCACTCAGACCCCTAGACTCTAGGCTCCTCGCCAATGTATTCTCATCAACAAACTGATCTGGACCGAGCACTATTAGATCAGGCCTAACCCTCTCAACACTCTTTAAATAATCTATCTCATCCCCAAGAAAAGCCTTATAAACATATCTTATGGAAGATATAACCTCCAGCCTAGCCTCCTCACTATTCACAGGCTCCTGCCCCTTAAACCTCTTAACATTGCTATCCCTAGCAACAACAACATAGAGCTTCCCAAACCTTGAGGCCTCCCTGAGAAGAGCTATATGCCCCGGATGGACTATATCGAAGGTACCACCCACGAAAACCCTAGGTTCGCCGACCCTCCTCCATGTGAAGCTAGTAACCCCCAGGATTCTCAGCGCGTCTAAAAGCCCCTCAGCATATGAGATATCTATTAAACCAGTTATATAGTCCCCCTTTTCATAGCTATACCTAGCATCCTCATAATATCTCCTAGCAAGCTCCAACACCTCCCTCTCCCTAGCACCTCCTGAAAAGCTCTTCTCAGCCTCCTCCAACGCGAGCTTGAAGCTATTTAGATATGTTCTCAACCTCTCTGAAGGATCGCTTAGCCACTCACCCATTTTCACACCACATTCTCACGATTCTATCCCTCAATATCTATTTTCAATTTCCAACTCTATATAAGATCGCTTCCACAACTTAAGCCTAGACACCGTCCATCCCTATAGTAGGTAGTTGCCCGTGCCCACTGCCTTGGTTATTTTGGTTTTTCTGTGGATACGGGTTCACCCCACCTGTTTCTCCCCCTCAGCCCGCCTACGGCTCCAGAGGGTCTCTATATCTCCAGAGCCGTCGGCGAGCCTAAGTGCATAGTTTCATAGCCTCGTCCCTCGCCTAAGGCTCATCGGCATCAACAGATATATAAGTCTCTGATCATTATATACCAAATAACTATGGCAACTGAGGAACCCAAAGCCCATCACCAAACCAACAGTCGCTATCCTATTATCTGACCTCCTCCCTACCCTAGGGGATCCTCGCTCTTCGGGGCGGGGAGGTGTATGGCTAGCCTCTATTATAGCGTTAATAGGTGTAGATAGAGAAGAGTGAGAATGGAGGTGCGAGGGCTATTGATTATAGCGCCAACGACTATAAAGAAGATATGGATACTAAGCTTTGAGGTAGAGGGATTCGCTAGTGTGGGTGGGCTTGGAAGAGCTGTTGCGAGGCATATCTCAGGACTCACTAGAAGGGGGTATGATGTTACGCTCTTCATACCATCACATGGGAGGCATCTCTCAAGAGACTATGTTACAGGGCTTGGGATGAGGAGCATACCATGGTTTACACCGTGTGGCTATAGGGTGGGGATCGATGGTGTTTCCAGAAGATATTGCTTGGGTGCGGAGGAGTTCCATCTCTTAGGTGCAAGGGTTATTGCTTTTAAGGGGCTTGACTATGAGACTGGAAGATATATCGATAGTTGGGACGTATATGCAGATCTACCTGAGAAAGCCTGTCTATATGCCAGGGCGCTGCTCCACTGGATAGATGCTACAGAGGAGAGGCCTGATATAATCCACTCTAACGACTGGGCAACAGCGATTGCCGGTGTAGCTGCCAAGATAGCTTTTGAAGGCAGGGGTTACGCTTTGCCTCATATCCATATGATCCATCTAATATCATCCCCATCCTTTCCATGGCACTATGCTTCAGAGCAGTGGTGTGGAATGAAGAATATATTACATAGGGTGTGGAATGGCTATGCCCATATAAAGAGGGAAACTAAGGATGTGTGGGATAGCGTTTGGGGTAATGTAGATGCATTCTCCCTGGTAGAGGCCGATGTAATAGCATCCGTTAGCTGGGGCTATATGAATGAGATCCTAGATAGATTTGGTAGGTGGATGGCTCCCAAAGCTTGTGTGGCGCATAACTCAACCCAGTGGTCTGTAAATGAGGTTAAGGCATATGCTGAGAAGACATATGGAACCACCTCGAGAAAGATCCTGAGGAGGAGGGTGATAGAGATAATCAACACACTGCCACAGAGAACAGGCTGGATAGATCCTAACACAGAGATCCTAATATCGAGTAGCGGTAGGGCTACCTGGCAGAAGGGGTTCGACATGCTAATAAGATCTATGGATCGCCTCGATAGAAGCTTCGCCCTAGCGATAATGGCGATAAGCGTTGGAGATAAGCAGTTCGAGGAATATATATCAAGAATGGCTCTCGAGAGACGGGGCAGGGTTGCAATTCTGTGGGGTGATCTAGATGAGATGCTTAGGAAAACCATAATATATGCTTCAAACGTATATGCAGTACCGTCTAGATATGAGCCCTTCGGAATAGTCTCTATAGAGGCCCAGGCTCTGGGAACACCGGTGGTTGTAACAAGGGTAGGCGGGCTTCCAGAGACTATTATAGATATCCATGAATCTGAAAAGGGGACTGGGATAGCTGTTAACCTAGATGAAAGATCGATAGCGGATGCTATCAGATCTCTTGCCATAGCATC
>JAWAXC010000087.1 GCA_038897115.1 Sulfolobales archaeon
TAATTTCCTCAATACTAGTTTTACTATCAGTTCTAGGTCTTCCAGAAACTATAAGCAAGTAAAGTTAGTCCGTATCAGTTTCAAGAATTATCGAGAAAATATCGTGTTCTTATAAGATCTTGCTATTTGTTAGACATGCGGAATAAGCTAATAGAATCCGTGTTGATATTTATCATTTAATATTTTTTAACTATGTATTCAAATTAATATAAAAGTACACAAAAGTATACATATAAATAAAAGTACACAAAAGTATACATATAAATTTGAATTTTTAATGTAAGTACCTATTATTTTAAATTAATCCCTTATATCTTAGGGGATTATTTAAAGGTAATAGAGGAGGTAAATTAAATGTGAATTGGCAGAAATTTGAGAAAGGAGGAAGAGACTGGGAATCTTTTTACAGAAGAAGATGGCAATACGATAAGGTTGTAAGGAGTACACATGGTGTTAATTGTACTGGTTCGTGTAGTTGGATGATATATGTAAAAGATGGTATTATAATAACAGAAATGCAAGCTTTAGACTATCCTATTATAGACCCATCTATACCAGGTTATGAACCTAGAGGATGCCCTAGAGGTGCGAGTTTCTCGTGGTACGAATATTCGCCACATAGAATTAAGTATCCTTACATAAGGAGAACATTACTTGAGCTTTGGAGGGAAGAGATTAACAAGACTGGGGACCCCGTGAAGGCATGGGAAAACATTGTCGAAAATCCTGAAAAATCATTAAAATATAAAAAAGCGAGAGGAAAGGGTGGGTTTGTTAGAATCTCTTGGGATGAAGTTAACGAGATAATAGCTGCTGCGATAATTTACACGATTAAAAAATACGGCCCCGATAGAATATTTGGATTTACACCTATCCCAGCAATGTCGATGGTTAGTTATTCTGCCGGGACTAGGTTTCTATCTCTAATTGGTGGTGTAGCAATGAGTTTTTATGATTGGTATGCAGATCTTCCTATAGCCTCTCCACAAGTGTGGGGTGAACAAACAGACGTACCTGAAAGTGCAGATTGGTTTAACTCAACTTACATAATAGATTGGGGTACAAATATTCCTCAAACTAGAACTCCAGATGCTCATTTCTATTCTGAGGTTAGATATCGTGGAACAAAAGTTGTTGCAATTGCTCCAGATTATGCAGAATACGTGAAGTTTGCTGACCTTTGGATTCACCCTAAGCCTGGAACTGATGGTGCATTAGCTCTAGCTATGGCTCACGTAATTGCCAAAGAATTCCATGTAGAGAGGAAGGTGAAGTATTTCAGCGATTATCTAAAAAGGTATACTGACGCTCCTTTTCTAGTAATATTAGAAGATAAAGAAGGAAGAATTTTGCCTGGAAGATATTTAAGAGCTTCTGACATCATGAAAACTGATAATGGTGAATGGAAACTAGCAGTATTTGATTTAAATACTAACAGTGTTGTTATTCCAAATGGAAGTATAGGTTTCAGATGGTCTAATTCTAAGAAGTGGAATTTAGAGCTTAAAGATAGTTTTTCCGGAAGGGATATAGAGCCTGCGTTAACATTATTAGGCATTCATGATAAAATCCTAAAGGTAAGCTTTCCTAGATTTGATGAAAAGGGTTATATTGAGAGAGAAGTTCCAGTAAAAGTTGTAAAAACATTAGATGGAAAGGAGTTATATGTAACTACAGTATTTGACCTCCTATTAGCTAATCTAGGAGTTAAAAGGGACGGATTAAACGGATATCCCGCTGACTATAATGAAGACGTACCCTACACTCCTGCTTGGCAAGAGAAAATAACTGGGGTGGAAAAAGAACTTGTAATTCGAATAGCGAGAGAGTTTGCTAAGAATGCTGAGGAGACTAATGGTAAGTCGCTAATCCTTGTAGGAGCTGGGGTGAACCATTGGTTCCATAGTGACTTGATATACCGTGCTATCATAACAGTACTTTTACTTTGTGGGGCTGTTGGAGTTAATGGAGGAGGATGGGCGCATTATGTGGGACAAGAGAAGGTTAGACCTTTTGAAGGTTGGAATACCATAGCCTTTGCTAGAGATTGGGTACCAGCCACGAGATTACAAAGCACTGGATTATGGGTTTACATGCATACGGATCAATGGAGATATGATGAGGTCTTAATGGACGATTTGGCATTGGGTAAAACGATTTATAAACATCCAGTAGATTACATAACTCTAGCAGTTAAAAGAGGTTGGCAGCCATTTTATCCACAATTTAATACTAATCCATTATTCCTCTCTAATAATAATGATGAAGATGAAATAGTGAGGAAATTAGAAAGTGGGCAAATTTCGTTCTCTATACTTGATGTTGACAATCCTATTAATTATCCTAGGATTCTATTTGTGTGGAGAGCAAATCTATTATTCTCAAGCGGGAAAGGGAGTGAATATTTTCTGAAACATCTCCTTGGAACTGAAAATACTGTAGAAAATCAAGAAGTTGCAAAAGACTTCGTTAGTACTGTAAAATGGAGGGATCCTGCACCAGAAGGAAAGTTAGATCTTTTGATTGACATTAACTTTAGAATGGATAGTACAGCACTCTACTCAGACATCATTCTCCCTGCCGCAACTTGGTATGAGAAATTTGACTTAAGCTCAACAGATATGCATACATTCATACATCCTTTCACTCCAGCAATAGATCCCCCATGGGAAGCTAGAAGCGAGTGGAAGATCTTTACCGGACTAGCTAAGAAGATTTCTGAAATGGCACCTAAATATTTTGATGGAAAATTTATAGATGTTCTATACGTTCCATTATCACATGATACTCCCGATGAGATTGCTTACCCAATGCTGGATGACCCCTATACAAAAGTCATAGAAAAGGATAAACTAATACCTGGAAAGAATATGGGAAAGTTAATATTCGTAGAGAGGGATTATTCGAAAATTTATGAAATGATGATCACTTTAGGGCCTTTAGTTAAAGAAAAGAAGTTGATGTATTTTGGAATAGAAGTTAACTATTCAAAGGAGTATGAAGAGTTGAAAGAAACCTTAGGTGAGCTAGAAGGGAGACCTTTAATGGATGATGATAGTGATGTAGCAGAAGTAATACTAAGGTTAAGTGGTTCAACGAATGGACAAGTTTCAGCTAGAGAATATGAGTTCTTAGAAGAGAAGACTGGTCTAAACTTTGGTATGCTAAAAGACGGAATAGAAGAAGTGAAAATAACGTTTCAAGATATAAAGGCTCAACCTAGGAGAGTTATAGACACTCCAGTAGAAAGCGGAATAGTGAAGGAAGGTAGAACATATTCTGCATTCACTTTTAACGTTGAGTTTAAAGTTCCTTGGAGGACACTCTCAGGTAGACAACATTTTTATCTAGATCATCCAATATTCAGAGAAGTAGGAGAACAGCTTCCCGTATTTAAACCTCCACTAAATATTTCAAAAATTAAAAAGGAGCCAGGAGTTTTAATTGCTAGATATTTAACTCCACATGGAAAATGGCAAATTCATACCACATTCATGGATAACCTGAGGATGTTAACGCTATTTAGAGGAGGACCGGTAATTTGGATTAATGAAGACGATGCTAAATCAATAGGAGTTAAGGACAACGATTGGGTTGAGGTATTTAACGAAAACGGAGTAATAACCGCAAGGGCTGTTGTCTCTCATAGAATTCCAAGGGGAACAGTAATAATGTATCATGCTCAAGAAAGAACAATTTATGTAAAGGAGTCAAAAATTAGAAATGGAAAGCTCGGAGGATCTCATAATTCCGTAACCAGACTTCATGTTAAACCGACGTGGTTAGTTGGTGGCTATGCACAATTATCGTTTAGTCTAAATTATTATGGACCCGTAGGTGTGCAAAGAGATACCCTAGTTGGTGTAAGGAGGCTGAGCTAAATTGAGGATATTAGCTCAATTTATGGGAGTATTTAACTTAGATAAATGTCTAGGTTGTAACGCTTGTACTATTGCATGTAAAAACTTGTGGACGAATAGAGAGGGAACAGAGTATATGTTTTGGAATAATGTTGAAACTAGGCCAGGCCCCGGTTATCCGTTAAGATGGGAAGATCAAGAGAAATACAAGGGAGGTTGGATCTTAACTAA
This sequence comes from Sulfolobales archaeon, assembly GCA_038897115.1. Taxonomy (NCBI): domain Archaea; kingdom Thermoproteati; phylum Thermoproteota; class Thermoprotei; order Sulfolobales; species Sulfolobales archaeon. The sequence continues at coordinate 4,092 of JAWAXC010000087.1, forward strand.
GGATGGTAAATTAAAATTGAATATAGGCGGAAGGATTGCAAGACTCCTGGAAATATTTCACAATCCTTACTTACCTACAATTGATGATTATTTCGAACCTTTTACATTTACCTATGATGAATTGATTAGCTCTCCAGAGAGCGAAAAACAACCAGTTGCCAAACCAGTTTCTCTCATAACAGGTAAACCAATTGAAATTAGAATGGGACCTAATTGGAATGATGATTTGGCGGGGGGCTCAGCAGCAGTATTAAGTGATCCCAACATAAAGGGAATAGAGGAGAAGATAAAGGCAGACTTTGAAAATGCCTTTATGATGTACCTTCCAAGGATATGCAATCATTGTCTAAATCCAGCTTGTGTTGCAGCTTGTCCTAGTGGTGCTATGTACAAAAGGAAGGAAGACGGTATAGTCCTAACTGATCAAAATAAGTGTAGAGGTTGGAGATTCTGTGTCTCAGCATGTCCGTACAAGAAAGTTTATTATAATTGGGCAACCGGTAAGGCTGAAAAGTGTATACTCTGCTACCCTAGATTAGAAACAGGGCAAATTCCCGCATGTTTCCATCAATGCGTTGGAAGGATAAGATATTTAGGAGTTGTACTATATGACGCTGATTTAGTAGAATGGGCTGCTTCAGCCAAGGATCCAAAAGAGATAATCGAAAGGCATTTAGAGATAATTAAAGATCCGTTTGAAGAAGAGGTTATAAGAAATGCGAAAGAGAACGGAGTTACAGAAGATTTCATAGAAGCAGCGCAAAGGACTCCAGTGTTCAAGATGATAAAGAAGTGGAAGATAGCTTTACCGTTACACCCTGAATATAGAACATTACCTATGATATGGTATATTCCACCCTTAAGTCCTTTAATCGAGAATTTAAAGCTCAAAGATGAGGAGTTCTTCCCTGCAGTAGATCATATGAGAATACCAATAGAGTACCTAGCAAACATGTTTACGGCAGGTGATAAAGAAAGGGTAAAACTAGTACTCAAGAAACTTCTCGCCTTAAGAATTTATATGAGACAAAGGAGATTAGGGAAAAAAATAAATGAAGAAATTCTTAAGGAAGTTTCGCTTACTGAAAAAGACCTTGAAGAAATGTATCAAGTGCTTGCATTAGCAAGATTAGAGGATAGATTCGTTATACCTACAGCACATAAGGAGAAAGTATTGGGTTTCTTCGAGGAGACTTTAGCCCCAGACTACGTACAAGGTAGTATAGGATTTGAAAAATCGTTAAGAAGAGATTTGAGGTTGAGGAAGAAATGACGAATGTTATGTTAAATATTATTGCTGATCTTCTAGAGTATCCAACTAAGTGGATTAAAAGGAAACGAGAGATTGAGGAGATTGTAAATAACCTTACATCGTCTCGCGCATATCTTCTGAAGGAGTTTTTAGAAGAAGTTTCTAATTACAATGAGCTAGATTTAGAGGAAATTTATGTGAAAACCTTTGATAATAACGATTATATAACCTTGAATATCTCATATTATATTACAGGAGAAGAGAAAAATAGAGTTAACTTACCCAAAAGAGGATTACTACTTGTATGGCTTAAAGAGAGGGTTAAGGATTATATGAGAGAAGATTTACCAGATTACTTACCAACTCTGCTGAGATATCTGGCTTCGAAATATGATGAGGAAGTCAAGAAACTTATACAAAATCCACTAAAGACTCTTCAATCCAGGTTAAAGGAACATAAATCCGTTTTTTATCCTCTCATAACTCTAGCCATTTTAGAACTTTATGGTGGTGAGGTAAATGGATAACTTGTTCTGGGTATATTATCCTTATATCTCTATAACGTTATTTTTTTCTGGGTATGTATATACTTATTTAACTAGAAGATATTACTGGTCAACTAGATCATTTGAATTGCTTTCAAAAAGGACACATAACCTAGCCTCCAACTTCTTCCATTATGGTATAGTGATAGTTCTTTTAGGTCACCTATTTGGCATAGCAATACCAGCTTCTGCCCTCGTTGCCATAGGAATATCCTATGAGCTTCATGTATCTCTAGCTTTCTATTTGGGAGCAATCTTTGGCATTATATCGATAATAGGTCTCATATGGTTAATCGTGATGTCATATCTCACTAGAGCTTACACTACTTTATCATTTACAGATCATCTCGTATACTTAATTTTAATCCTAGTTATAGCAACTGGACTGTATAATACGTTAATAGTTAGACCAGACTATGAGGTTACTGTAGCTCCTTGGTTTCAAGGGTTTATCACTTTTCATCCTAATCCAGCACTAATGAGCGAAGCTCCGCTATCGCTTCAACTTCACGTTGCTTTATCGTTTCTTCTCTATGCTATATGGCCATTCTCTAGGCTGGTTCACGTCTTTACAATTCCAGTCACATATCTATGGAGACCGTATATAGTTTATAGGGAGGCTAAGATTAAGAAAGGAATATAGTTAAGAATATTGATGATCAGACTTTAAAATATTATTTTGTTTTTTTTTTTTTAATCCTTATTTTATTCTTTAGCACAATTAACCGGCTACGTTACGTTTCTTCGTATAGGTTTCTTAAGAGTCTTATTGTTAATAATTTTGTGAAACTGATGACATTGTAAACAAGTTAGGAATATTAATTGGCTGATATATTATGAGGTTATTTAGTATTCATTTTTAGAAGATATTCCAAATCTATTTGTATATTAAAATGTTTTTCCAATTTATAAAAATAAACTAACGAAAATGTTTAATATAGTCTCAAAAGCTTTACTTTTATTTCATCAAAGAGAAAGGTAAACAAGAACGTAATTGCCAATATGCTTAAGATAAACTATTTGGAGTGATGAGGATTCCAAAGGAAGAAATTAACACTACAACGATAATGTCAGCGATGGAGGAGATGAGAAGAGGTTTACTAGGAATTGAGCTCCATAACCTTCCTCTTTCTCTTACTAAATATACTGTAAACTGTCCGGTAAACACTAGTGTATCGAATATTGCAGTATGAATTTCGTTATGGCTTAAATTTATGGCTAATGATAACCAAAGTATGAAGAACGATTCTAGAATTACTAAACTTGCAATAATCAGTGACGATTTAACTATTTTATTAACGTTCCATCTTTCAGGAGTCTTTGAATATCTTACATTGTCAGTTGCAATGGACATAGTAACGAAGTCATTAAAGAACAAGAGAAGAATTACATCAAAGGGTGTTGTTACAAAGAACTTCGTTATAAAGAATGATAATGTTAAGAAGATTACGACTTGCAAAGTCTTGATTATCTTATTCATAGTATATGTAAGCATTCTTTGGTAAATCTTCCTTCCAGTTTTTATTGCCTCAACTATATCTACCAATCCCTCATGAGTAAGCACCATGCTAGCTGAAGCTTTAGCTACGTCAGTTGCATTATAAGTTGCTATGCCCACTTCTGCTTGCTTTAATGCTGGCGCGTCATTTACACCATCTCCAGTCATACCTACGATATGTCCATTTGCTTGTAAAGTCTTTACAATATCGTACTTATCCTCTGGAAATACCTCAGCGAAAATCTGACATTCCTCAACTAGCTTTCCCATCTTTGTTATTTCTCTTACATTACAAACCTTATCTCCTATACCAAGTTCCTTAGCTACTTCTATTGCAATACAAGCATACTCCTCAGCCTCTAGTGCCATAGCTATGGTAAATGTAGCAGGTAGGGCTACAAGAACAGAGGCTATTAAAACCACTAGAGAGAAAGGTAAAGTTTCTGCAATGTTTATACCAGAGATTTTTGCAAAAACTGTTAAGGCTATAACTAAGATAACATCAATAACTACAAGGTACTTCACTATTTTCATGATGATGTTCTGAATACGTGATTCAGCCTTAGCTGATTGCACTAACTGTGTGGTCTTTCCGAAATAAGTCTTATCTCCAGTTGCTATTACAATTCCCTTAGCCTCTCCACGTTTAACTATTGAACCAGAATAGAGTGTTTCCATATACCCTTTATCAACTGGTTGAGATTCTCCAGTGAGCACTGACTGATCAACTAAAACTTGTCCCTCAATTATCTTAATATCCGCCGGTACGATATCTCCAATCCTAACAACAATCAAATCTCCTGGTACTAAATTTCTAGCTGGAATTACAATCCACTTTCCATCCCTTTTAACCTTAGCCATAACGTTCAACTTACTTTTTAAAAGCTCTACTGCGTTCTCCGCCCTATGTTCTTGAATGAAACTTACAATTGAGTTGAAAATTAAAAGGAAAAGTATGATGTACATGTCTAGATACCTTTGTAAAAAGAACGTTAATATTGCAGTTACTTCAAGCATCCAAGGAACTGGACCCCAAAACTTTAAAAGAAAAGCTATTATGGGACTCCTTTTCTTCTCTCTCACCTCGTTAAAACCGTATTTCTTAAGCCTAGATTCTACTTCATTACTGCTTAGTCCATCTAAGCTAGTATTGAAATCGTGAAGGAGTTTAGTAACCTCATCGTTAGTCATATATACTAAATTGTGTTTAAGGTTATTTATATACATTTATGATAATTTTTAAATAAATATAATCAAAATCTAAAACAACTAATAATCTGAAGTAAAAATGATTTAATGATGAAGTATTTAGAATAACAAA
>JAWAXC010000088.1 GCA_038897115.1 Sulfolobales archaeon
CCATATATCCTTGTATCCCCGTGAAGCGCTTCATAGGCTTGGATGAATATGTTATTAGCTATAGCACCAACTAATATGGAGATAGATATTATGCTAGCTATATATGGGAATCTCGCGAATCCAAAGGGGTATTTCGGTGTAGGCTTTCTATTCACTAGAAGAGCCCCCATATATAGCACGAGGCTATTAACCGAGTCGCTGATTGAGTGGAGCATCTCAGCATACACAGCTAGCGAGCCTGTGAGCATGAATGCTACTAGCTTCAAACCAGCCTGGATCGAGTTGAGGGCTACGGAGAATAGAAAGATCAGAGGGCTTTTACCGGAGCCGACCATATATCGTTTACACCGCTTTAGCCAACAATATTATGACCTATGGAGGCTAATAAACATATGATCCTCTATCTAAAAAACCTTCCAACGATCTCCGGGAGATCCATGTATATATATTTAGTTGAGGCCAGCTTAGGCAGATAGAATGCAGCCTTAGCCGAGGGTGTCGCTATACATCTATACCCAAGGCTAGCCAGAGGAGATATAACGCCGCATATCCCTGCAAAAACCTTGACCCCTCTTGATGTGAGGAGATCTATAACCCCTTTTCTAGATAGCTCCTCATACACATAGTGGGAGGTGAAGATCCAGACAGGTTTATAGGCTCTAACACCCCTTTCAACGATCATCCTAGCTAGATCTTCTATCAACTCCTCAGAAGCATGTGGACAGCCTATGAGGACAGCATCTATATCCTCACATGAGAGCTCCTCCACAGCCCTCGAAAGATCTTTATCATCTATAGAGACCCTCTCAACACCTCTCAGAACCTCCCTAGAGATCCTCCCAGCCTCTGGCGAAACACCATCGATCAGAACGAGCCCCATCCCACCACTCGAGCCCGCAGCCGCTAGGAAGCCCTTGACCTCCTCATGCTTTGAGAATCTAATTCCCTCCACATATGGGATCCTCTCTCCAGCTATCTCACCCACCACAAGGCCCAAGGCTCCGAAGCCTGAGAGACCTCTAACCCTGGCTAACACCTTTATAGCTATCTGCGGCCTTCTATTCTCATCAACAAGAAGCCCCGCCCTATAGGTCTTCCCCAATATGGCTTCGAAAAGGGCTAGAAGACCCCCCTCCCTATTGCTCCTAGCACCGTAGATGCTGTTAGCAATAAGCACGGCATTGCTCTCAGCCCAGGCAAGGATCTCCCCGGGCCTCGGCTCTCTATAGTAGTATGGTGTGCATGTGAAAGCCCTAACACCCATAGCCCTGAATATCTCTAGAACCTCCCTCTGCCCCCTTATAAAGCCCTCTCCATAGCTGAAGTAGTGGGAGCTATCATCATCAACAGAACCTGGATTCGCAGTTGTATATATCGAGAACCTAGCACCACCCGAATATAGATCTCTTAGAAGGGATAGCCCCGCCTCCCCTATATTGGCATAGCCAACCCCAGAGATATGGGCATGGGATATAGGGATAAGCCTATCAGCACCCAACGCCTCCCCAACCTTGACAACCACTTTCATAGCCTTCTCAAGAACCCAGCCAGCCTCACCGGAATAGATCCTCTCCTCCTCCTTAGTGAGGTACAAAGCCCAACCCTAATTAGATGCTACCCTCGATAGCTATTATACCAAAAACCCGATCTAAATAGAACTAGCTAACCTTGAGGCTTATCCCAACCTCTAAGATCGAAGCCCCCTTTTAAAGACCTAGGACTAGATGTTTTGGTTATTGTGCTAGAAGCATATAGATCTATGTGGTTTTATCCCCGTTGGAATGATACGATGTTAGGGATTTTATGATCAGCTTCTATGGATTGCTCAAAATGATCCATCTAACATGCTTCGCAGCATGGTCAGCCCTGACCCTCGGGGGATATATAGTGCTTAGATCATCGCCGAGCTGTGAAGCCGTAAAATCATATCTTAGGCTCGTATATCTAGAGGCTGTCTCAGCCGTCGGGCTCTACGCCTCCGGCGTTTCAATGGCATCTATTATCGGCTGGCCTAGCTGGGCATATATATCATCGATTATAGTGTTGCCTCTAGGATTTATAGAGGCTCTACACCTCATAGTGGCATATCGCTCTGCGAATACATGTGTAGTCTCAGTTCTATTTAGATTAATTAGTTTTCTAACACCTGTTTTCACTGCTTACTATTTATTAATGCTATATATAATGGTTTTCAAACCCTTCTAAGAATTAGATTTTGATAGGTTCTCTCTAACTCTAACCGCCATATCTGGGTAGTCTGTTGTGATGCCATCAACCCCTCTTGATGCTAGTTCTCTAACCCATTTCTCATCGTTTACTGTCCATGCAATAACTTTGATCCCTAGTCTATGGGCTAGCTCTATAGATCTTTGGGTTGCTAGTGGATATCTTGGCAGGGCCATCTCGAACCCCTCCCTCTTAGCATCAACTATCTTACCTGGTGGCTGTGTATATATGATACCCACCGGTATTGATGGCATCGCCTTCTTAACCCTTCTAAGGGGTTCCTCGCTGAAGCTTATAATAGCTACCCAGTCCACAGCTCCAAGGGATTTTATGGTGTCTATCACATATCCCTCATCCCCAGATACCTTGATCTCTATTAAAACTCCTACCCTCTCGACACAGAGTCTCAGAACATCCTCCAGCCTTGGTATCGGCTCCCCCCTAATCCTTATGCTGGATATCTCTGCATAGGTCTTCCTCCTAACATTTATATCGAGGCCGGCAACCCTCTTTAGATCCTCATCATGCAGGGCGATGGCAACACCATCTGAGGTTAGCTGTACATCTAGCTCAACCATATCAGAGCCCACCTCTATAGCCTTGGAGAAAGAGGCAAGCGTGTTCTCCGGTGCTAGCCCAGAAGCACCTCTATGCCCGATAACAGCGAATGGTTTTCTCGAGAGTATCTCGAGGATCTTACTTCCTAAGCCCCATCCCCTATGGTGTTGCGCATCCCTAGCTATAAGAGCAGCTGATATTCTCAATAAATAGCCCTAGACCCTTAGTTGGGCTAGACCCTTTATAGTGCTGGTATCAGCAATAGTTTCTACTTAACATTATTTTCTATATAAATATTAAGTAGATACCTTGTAGACACCATTGTTATATGCTTTACTATTTCTTCGTAGAGTAATATATAAGCTTTTGAAGCATCTATATTGAGGGCATCTGGGCGAGAAGATCTCGAGGAATGCTCTTTCCAGCCTCATAAATAGTCTCAAGGGTTATTTCCAACTCGATGCTAATGCTAGAAAGGCTGTGAGCGCCCAGGCATTGGTTGCAGTCTCAGTCTCAGCCCAGGATGTTGCCCTCGGGATATATCTTCAGAGCATGGGATACTCCCCAGGCGAGGTTGGGTTGCTTCTATCCACAACATCTATTGTGACGATAGCCCTTCTACTGCCAGCTGGGATTCTAGCTGATACCTATGGTAGGAAGAGGATAGCCTCTCTAGGGCTTCTCCTTGGGGGGCTTGTGATGCTTGGATATCTATATCCCATTAATCTCTACTATCTATTCTTGCTAGCAGTGGTGGGGGGTATGGGGTCTGCCCTATACGGTGGATCTATAACAGCGATTCTAGCTGATATAGCTCCAACACCTGAGAGGAGGAATCTTCTCTTCAGCGTAGCTGCATCTATATACTCACTCGCAGGTGTTCTAGGCTCCCTAGCTGGTGGGGTACCATCATATCTAGCCTCTCTAGGGTTTGCTACTTGGTATCAATATCTCCCAACAATCGCTCTCACGGGTTTGGCCCTCATATCATCCTCAATCCTGCTCTTCTCTATAGCTGTTGCCTCGACAGGCAATCCCAGCGGTGCTAGACCCTCCCTAGTTCTCCCTGTTAGATCGAGGTATGTAATTATAAGGGGGATTATATATGGGGTTCTCTTCTCACTATCTACAGGCCTTATAAGCAGATCTATATTCTCTCTCTGGCTAAACACGAGATATGGGGCGTCTGTTGGTGTGATCTCATATATATATGCTATTGCTCAATTCGTGCTTATGTTTGCATTTCTAGCCTCACCAGCCATAGCTAGGAGGCTCGGGTCTGTGGGCTCTATTGTTGCTCTCCAGGGTATCGGTTTCTCCCTATTGATCCCCATGGTGCTTACAAAAGATCTCGTTGTTGCTGGCTTTCTATATGCATCTATGATTGTGCTTCTAAGCATGCCAAACCCGATCCTGAGATCCTTTATAATAGGCCTTGTAGATCCTTCGGAGAGGGCATCAGCATCAACGGTGATAGCCCTTTCAATGAATCTCTCGAGCTCTTTCACACCAGCTGTTACTGGGTATTTCATATCTGCAGGGCTTCTAGAGGCTCCCATATACCTATCGCTGTTAATAGGATCCTCATCCGTCTCCCTATTCTACATCCTATTCTCTGGGTATGAGAAGAGATCTAGCTAGGCTGGTTGTTAGTTTTTTGAGTCTGCACCCTTCTAGCCCTGGATGATGTTACCGCTATTATAGAGGTTATGAGGGCTGTTATAATGGATATTGCTGTGAGTATATTTGATACTAGTACATAGTAGTGGCCCCCACCACCTCCCCCACCTTGGCTGCTTAGCTGGGGCTGTTGGGAGGGTCCGGCGAGCTCTATGGATCTCGGTGGCGATGCCTTCCCACTATATATTAGTGCTAGCATGTTTAGGGTTGATGCTGAGGAGCTTGTAGCTATTAGCGAGGATACGAGTGTCTGGGGGATAGGGGTTTGCGATCCTGGGGATATGTTTCCTATTACTTTGAGAGCCCATGTTGAGAATCTATACATGTTTAGAAGTAGAGCCGAGTCTATGGTTCTCTGGGGCTGCATATAACCCCTATCTATGAGTGTCTCCACATAGCTCTGGGCTTCTTGGCTACCTAGCGGTATCTGGCTGATTGTTGATGCCCTTATAGATGCTGAGTAGTTTCTTAGATAGCTATATAGGGTATATGCTGGGATAAGCATTCTCAGCCCATCGAGATCTATTTCCCTTCCCAGGTTGTTTGCCAACGCTGTGTATATGCTCTGGGTTTGATTCGATATACCGAAGATCTCTAGAAGCCTCTGCGAAGATACATATATATCTCCAAGGCTAACACCCCCACCTGTCTTTGTGAGATTCCCAAGCAGATCGGCCCAATAGACTATCGAAAGCGATCTCCCATATATCTGCCCAGCCGCAGAGGCTAATACACTTCTATCACCGCTCGATATATAGGCTTTAACCTGGTTCGAATAGCTTATAAGATCCACAGCTCTTTCTATAATGAGTATATATAGTATATATTGGTTTATGCTTAGGTTTCTAGGTATATCTGTGAATATTTTTCTCAGAAGCACCATACTTCTATTATATAGCTCGGCAGCCCTGTCAACAAGGGTAGCTCCATAACCCCTCAGATCTCCCTGGATAATCCCTTGGGCTATGGAGACAAGGGCTAGGTAGTAGAGGTTAACAGAGGGATAGCCCTCGGGGGGAGGTGATATAGATGCTATATTTAGGAGGGCTGATGCCTCTCTATAGCTCTGTGATCCTCTATCAGCCACCCTACTCATGTATATCTCCAAAAGATCTGACACAATGCTTCTAAGCATCTCCGAGTGTGCCCTAGAGATCCTATCGATATTCTCTAGAGAGCTATTCTGAAGAGGCTGGGCCTCTGCATCTGTGGAGATATTGAGGATAGATCCTATCCCTCCGAGTGGAACCACACTTAGATCGCTGAACCCAGCCCTAATCGTTCGTAGATACTGTATATAGTTCACAACAGGCAGAAAAACAGATCTATAGCCAAGGCTCCTCAAAGCCGAGAGCTTCTGGGGAATACCCCCTACAGCTTCAACACTACCATCGAGATTTATAGCCCCGGTGCCAGAGACCCTCGAATCTATATATCCCTTCTCAAGTATGCTATAGAATGCATATGTTAGAAGAGCACCAGCTGAGGGGCCCGAGACATCCTCAACATTCCTACCAAAATAGAGAGACAGATCGGTGGATGAGAAGCTCTTCCCAGAATATATCTGGGCCAGGACATAGGCAGCAAAGATAGATACAAGCGTATCACTCTCAACCCTCTCAACACCATAGATCCTAACAACCCCAGAACCAGGGGAAACACATATTGTAGCCCTCACAGTACTACCCCTACCACTCTGACCCTCCACAGCTGGGACATCAACATACCCACAGCTAGATGCATAAGCCACGGGATGGAAAGGAATAAGTATAGATAGAACCAACAAGATCAGAAACCAGATAGTCATATAGATCCTCAAGAACAGCTCCAAACAAAATAAGACTAGAAGGGGATTAATATTTATTCCTGGCTTCTTAGCTGATCACCATATGATCCTCCTCAGATACTCTTTCTCAGGGTTTCTGCTTTTTATTCCTCTCTGGTTTTGTTTTGTTGGTGGGTAGGTTGCTGAGGATCAGGGTTATAAGTGATCCTAGGGATCTAAGGGCTGCTGTAGATGTCCAGGTAAGTGCTTGGGGTTCGAGTTGCTATGATATAACCCCAGCCCATGTTCTCAAGGCTGTGGCTGAGAATGGTGGCTTGGTATTGGGTGCCTTTGATGGGGATAGGCTGGTTGGCTTCTCCTGGGGTTTCCCGGTTCATGCTGCTCCCAAGCCCTATTTCTATAGCCATCAGACTGGTGTTGTTGAGGATAGGAAGTACAGTGGGGTTGGGTTTATGCTTAAGAGTGCTCAGAGGGATTATGTGCTTAGAATGGGTTTTGATCTTATAAAATGGACTTTCGATCCGTTGCAGAGTCTAAATGCATATTTCAATGTGAATAAGCTTGGCGTTGTTGTGAGGGTTTTTAAGGAGAACTACTATGGTGAGCTCGATGATAGTATTAATAGGGGTATGCCGACTGATAGGTTTGTCGCTGAGTGGTGGATCAGATCTCCTAGGGTTGTTGAGAGAGTTGAGAGGCTGAGAAGACCCTCTCTAGAGGAGGTTCTAAAGCATGTTAGGCTGGAGTATGTGGTTGAATATATAGGGGATCTCCCTAGGTTCCAGGGTTTCAGAAGATCCTCTTCCAAGGAGGTTGCCATATATATACCGAGGAGCATCTCGAAGCTGAGGGATGTGAATGTGGATGAGGCTCTTAGGTGGAGGCTGGGTGTTAGAGAGGCTCTGGAGTACTATGTGAATAGAGAGGGATATGTTGTTGCGGAATACTTCAACATAGATGATAGGCTTGGGATCTATATACTGACTAGGAGGGATCTCGAGGAGATCCTCTCGAAGCCCAGGTGGTGGGAGGAGACATCCCCTAGCTAGACTATGGCTGTGGTTCTCGATATAAGCTCTGATAGCTATTAGATAGGGATAGAGTTGGCTGGGGAGCAAGAGCTATATATATGTCAGAGGCCCAATAGGCTTGCATCGTCTAGAAGCAGGTATCTCAAGATCCACGCCTGCGATCCTATTGATTGGTATCCATGGGGTGAGGAGGCTTTTAGAAAGGCTAGGGCTGAGGATAAGCCTATCTTCCTATCCATAGGATATTCATCATGCCACTGGTGCCATGTGATGCATAGAGAGAGCTTCCTAGACCCCGAGGTTGCTGCGATCCTCAACACCTACTATGTTCCTGTGAAGGTTGATAGGGAGGAGATGCCTGATGTGGATGAGATCTATATGACCGCAGCTATAGCGATAACAGGCACAGGTGGCTGGCCCCTCACAGTCTTTCTAACCCCTGATCTAAGGCCCTTCTATGCTGGGACATATTTTCCAAGGGATAGGCTTATAGAGATCCTTAATATCATAAGGAATCTATGGGCGAGGGATAGGGAGAAGATATTCAAGGCAGCGGAGGAGATACATAGAGCGGTTACGGATTATCTATCACCAACACCTTCGAAACCCCAGATCGGTTTTAGAGATGCCTTTGAAAAGGCCTATACAGAGCTCTCAGCATCCTTCGACCCTGTCTTCGGGGGTTTCGGATCCTCTATGAAGTTCCCAATGCCATCCCACCTAGCCTTCCTCCTGAGATACTGGTATAGAAGGGGTGATGATGCTGCTCTGAGAATGGTTGTGAGGACAGCAAACTCGATGATAAGGCTGGGGCTCCACGATCATCTGGGCGGGGGTTTCTTCAGATATACAGTTGATAGGGGTTGGAGGATACCTCATTTCGAGAAGATGCTCTATGACAACGCACAGATCATAGAGCTCCTAGTGGATCTCTATAGGGTTACTGGCTCTATAGAATATATTGTTGTAGCTAGAAAGACAGCTGATTTCCTTCTAGAGAATATGAGGGGTTCTGAGGGTCTCTTCTACTCATCCCTAGATGCTGAGGCTGGAGGGGTTGAGGGTGCTACATATCTCTGGGGTGAGGAGGAGCTTGTGGAGGCGCTCGGAAAGGATCTTGCGGATCTTGCTAAGGAGATATATGGCTGGACACCAACAGCCCTTATAGATGGTAAGATGCTCCCTATAAGGGCTATGACGCCTATGGATCTCTCTAGAAGGCTTAGGGTTGGGTATGAGGAGGCTCTGAGGATCTATAGCGAGATAGAGGCAAAGCTATATGAGTATAGATCCTCTAGGAAGCCGAGGCCGGAGGCTGATAAGAAGTATCTCGCAGACTGGAACTCACTAGCTATAAAGGCCTTTTCAAAGCTATATCTAGCAAC
>JAWAXC010000089.1 GCA_038897115.1 Sulfolobales archaeon
ATCCAGCAGCTATCCTTAGAAATAGGGGGAATCTAGAGGATCTCAAGAGAGATCTGAGGACAGCTGTGGAGGAGCTCCTAAAGCTCAGAGAAAAGGGTGTGAAGGCTGAGATGGGCTCTAGAAGAGCTAAAACCCTCATGGACTATATAGCTAAGAGGGATCAAAAAGAAGAATATTGATCCCTAGAAACGGTGTTTAAGCTATATCCACATATCTAAACCCCACAGAATCCAACATATAGAGGGATCCACTAATTCTATAGAGATCTAATTAAGGGATAGAGAGACTAGGATTCGAAGAGGCGGGGATCCTTCTCTCACACCATATTCTGGGATCTAGGCCCTGGATCTCTACCTGTTGTCATGGCATAAGCTATTCTATAGAGATCCGCTTCCGATCTATCTAGTGTTGCAACAATCTTCCCACCATATATTATAGCTATCCTATCGCTTAGCTCTAATATCTCGTTTAAATCAGCTGAGTAGTATAGTATTGCCTTCCCCCTCCTCTTCTCCTCCAACACTATCTCCTTTAGATGCTCTGTCGTAGCTATGTCAAGGCCTTTTGTGGGGTTATAGAGAAGAAGTATTCTGGGCTCTACATGGAGCTCCCTAGCTAATACAACCTTCTGCTTCGTCCCTCCAGAGAGGGTTGAGGTTCTCTGCTCCGGTCTCTCGACCTTGATCGAGTATCTTCTAACGAGGCTTCTAAATACCTCCTTAACCCTTCCAACATCTAGGAAGATCCTCTGCTTAATATATCTCCTAGATATCTGGGGAGAGATCACGATATTTCTAAAGGCCGGGTAATCAGCTACGAGCGCGAGCCCGGGATCCTCTGGGACATAGGAGATTCCGAGCCTCCTAGCTATTTTCGGTGAATATGCTTTCAACTCTATATCATCGATCCTTATGATCCCGTTGATAGGCCTTCTAATCCCAGCTATAGCCTCGAACAGCTCCTTCTGCCCATTACCCTCAACACCTGCTATACCCAGGATCTCCCCATAATATAGATCTAGATCAACGCCTCTAACAGAGACCTGGCCCAGATCTCCTCTAACCTCTAAACCCCTAACAGAGAGGGCTAGCCTTCTCTCCAAATCCTGCTGGGGTGCTTCCTTAGCCGTTGATCCCACAGCCCTATCCCCTATTATCATCTTAACAAGCTCCTCCCTCGAAAGCTCCTTCGTAACCCCTCTACCCACAACCCTCCCAGCCCTTAGAACAGTAACTCTATCTGTTATTGAGAGGATCTCCTCGATCCTATGGGATACAAATAGTATTGATATACCCTCTGAAACCATCCTCCTCAGGGATTGGAAGAGCTTCTCCGTCTCAACCTTTGTAAGATATGTTGTAGGCTCATCCATAATAAGGATCCTTGCACCGAGTGAGAGGGCCTTTAGAATCTCGATCCTCTGCCTCTCACCATATGAGAGCTTATATATCGGGACATCAGGTGGGATTTCTATCCCAAACCTCTCCCCTATATCTCTAACCTCCTCATACACCTTCCTCCTAGGAGCCCCCACACCCTTGCCCCTTGCAAGGACGAGGTTCTCGGAAACTGTTAGAGTCGGTATTAAGGATAGCTCTTGGTGAACCATAGCTATTCCAAGCCTTATAGCATCCCTCGGGCTTCTGAACCTAACCTCCCTACCATACACATAGATCCTCCCGGCGTCAGGCCTCAGCTGGCCATATATGATCTTACAGAGCGTGGACTTCCCAGATCCATTCTCGCCTAGGAGGCCGTGGACCTCTGATCTATATAGCTCGAGTGATACCCCATCATTAGCTATGATATTCCCAAATCTCTTGGTAATCCCCTCAACCCTCAACACTATCTCCTGCACGGCGGATCTCCCTTTATTTCTAGGATATAGTTTTGAATTCCTGCATATATAATTAGCTCTTCCGAACCTCTCCCAGCCCTAGAGGATGGGCTGAAACATTTTTGATTGTCTTTAGAAGCTTCTATGTGGTTTTGCTGTTAATACCCTTCAGGATCATTAAGTATGCTGATACATATATAAGCCCTGAAGATTATGAGTCCATCAGTGACCCTCGGGTGCGCGAGGGTGGGTGAACCGCTGTAGCCCGCCCGAGGGAGACCGTGATGAACCCGAGGGCGGCTATAAATGAAAATAAAATATCCTGAACAACCGCTCTCGGGTGAACGGCTTCGACTGTAATACTATTATCGATTCATATGCTGATGAGTTATTGAAGATATAGATATTATCAATATCATGGGAGGGTCTAGCAGCGCCCTGGTCAGGTATTCCGCATCAGCATACCTAATAGCCCTGAAAGGGCTGGAACAACCCTAAAACACCATAAATATTGTTTCAGCCCCATATATATTTTTATATATTTTAAAACTAATCTAGGTATTGGGCTTCAACAATGGCTAGAGCGCCTCTCGAGGGTATAAGGGTTCTGGACTTCACACGAGCTATGGCAGGACCCTTTGCCACTATGCTCCTCGGAGATCTTGGGGCTGATGTGATCAAGATAGAGCCTCCAGAGGGTGATGAGTCTAGAAGCTGGATGCCCCCGGATATAAATGGTGTTTCGGCCTACTTTATAAGTGTTAATAGGAATAAGAGGAGCATAGCCATAGATCTTAAGAAGCCTGGGGCCCTGGAGATCATAGATAGGCTTGTGAGGACAGCTGATATCGTTATAGAGAATTTCCGCCCGGGAACAGCTGATAGGCTTGGCATAGGCTATCAGAGGCTCTCAAAGATAAACCCTAGGATTATATATTGCAGCATCTCAGGCTTCGGCCAGGACGGGCCATACAGGGATAAGCCTGGATATGACTTGATAGCACTTGCCATGAGCGGGCTTATGAGCATAACAGGCGAGCCTGGGAGGCCCCCTGTGAAGTTCGGGGTTCCCATAGCAGATATAACCTCTGGGATGATGGCTGTTATAGCTATACTAGGGGCTCTCTACCATAGGGAGAGAACCGGGGCTGGGCAGTATATAGATATATCGCTCCTAGACACACAGATCCTCATACTATCCCATCAGGCTCTAAGCTATATAGCAACTGGTAGGGATCCCGAGAGACTTGGATCTGCACATCCAAGCATAGCCCCTTATCAAGCGCTGGAGACCAGGGATGGCTATATAATAGTAGCTGTTGGGAATGACAGGCTATGGCAGATCTTCGCAAAGGCTATTGGTAGAGAGGATCTCCTAGGCGACCCCAGATTCGCTACAAACCCAGATAGGGTTAGAAATAGAGAGCACCTAGTCAGAGAGCTCGAGAAAACATTTAGAGAGAAGACAACGAGAGAATGGATAGAGATCCTCGAGAAGGTAGGGGTGCCCGTGGCACCTGTCTATAGGGTTAGCGAGGCGCTTAGAGATCCACAGGTTCTCCATAGAAAAATGGTTATAGATATGGAGCACAGGGTATACGGCAGATTCAAATCCCTTGGAACACCATTTAAGATGAGCCTAACACCAGGGGTTATCTCGAGGCCACCGCCTCTCCTTGGGGAACACACAGCAGAGATCCTGAGGGAGATAGGATATGGTGAGGAGGAGATAGAGAAGCTATATAAAGATGGGATCGTCTATACAGATCCCAGGGTTTTGAAGAGATAAGAGCATCTATCACGCCTTTCTAAAGTGTTTCATAAGGCCGGATGGTGGCCTAGCCCTTCTACCCAATATGATTACTAGGAGTATAACAGCTATATATGGGATCATGTTGAAGAAGTAATACCTCCTAGCAAGCTCAATGCTACTAGATGCTATACCCAGCTGCAGAGCATCTATGAATGATAAGACAGCCGCGGAGATAAATGTCCTAATAGGATCCCAGTTACCCGCATAGACCATGGCCAAGGCCATGAAACCCCTCCCAGCTGTAACAGCATATCTAAAATCGCCTAGATATGAGATAGAGAGATACGCCCCAGATATGGATGCGAGGATACCGCCATATAGAGTTGCTAGAAGCCTCACCCTAGCAACGTTTATCCCTATCGCGTCAGATGATGCGGGATCCTCGCCAACTGAGGAGAGAACCAGGCCCCACCTAGTTCTCCTAAGGAATATATGTGTTGCAGGCACGAGGGCTATCGACACCACTATAAGCGGGTTTGTTACGGAGATCAGCAGCTCTGCCAGCTCTCTAGAGCCTGTATAGCTTATAAGGGCTCCAACATCGAAGGGGCTTTTAATGATCGGCACTGTAACACCTATAGGGGCTATCGTAGTATATAGAACCCCCGTTAATCCGAGGCCTAAGAGCCATATCCCAAGCCCGGCGACAGCCTGGTTAACCCCGAGGATCACAGCTGTATATGCAAAAACAGCTGTGATCACGGCTCCCACAGCGATAGCGGCTCCCAGCCCTGCTAGGGGATCTCCGGTGGCTATTGCAACCATATATGCTGTGAAAGCCCCAAACAGCATTATACCCTCAACACCTAGATTAACCACACCGCTCTTCTCAGCTACTAGCTCGCCAAGCGCTGTGAAGAGAAGTATGGGTAGGAGTCTAAGGGATACTGCAAACGCTACGACAAGGATCGTGGGGTTTATAAGCATCTCGAGAGCCTTTAAAAGCTCTGGTGGAAGCTGTGTCAAGGCCTCCTCACCCTGAGAGCCTCTGTAACAGCTATCGCGATCATCATAAGGCCTATAGCTACCCATGTTATAGCATATGTAGCACCTGTAGCCCTTTGAAGGGATTCACCACCTATTACAAGGATCGATATGAATAGGGATGAAAGAGCCGTCCCACCTATGCTAGCCCTCCCAAGTGCTGCTGCGAGAACCCCTAGGTATCCGAAGCCATGGTCTATCTGTCCGGAATCAAATCTATATAGAACCCCCATAACGTGGAGAGCACCTGCGAGGCCTGCTAAGGTGCCTGCGAGCAGCATAACACCTATTACAATCCTCTGCACATCTATCCCAGCGTAGGAGGCTATCCTCCAATCTCTAGCAACAACCCCGAGGTGTGTGTCTAGAGGTGTTCTCTCGAATAACATGTGGAATAGAACCGCGAGGATCGCGGTTATCACTATGGCATAGCTGAGTCTTGTATCAACCCAGTGGATCTCACCACCGCTTGCCACCGGGAGTCTTAGGAGAACAGGGAGCCTCAGGCTAGGGGGTAGCACGTCTGAGATTAGATATCCAAAGGATCCCGAGCCCCTTATGGGGCCGTCTAGAGCATATAGTGTGAAGCTCGACGCAACTATGTTGAGTAGAAGCGTTGTGACTATCTCGTTAACCCCGAATCTAGCTTTGAGAATCGCTGGAGGCGCTGCCCAGAGCATTGCGAAGAACATAGCCCCCAGGATCATGAGAGCCATAGTAATAGCTGGACTGGGTGTTGAGAGGTATTTAGCTATATAGAGGGTCATCACAGCACCGACTAGGAACTGCCCCTCCCCACCAACATTCCATAACCCTGCCTTGAGCGCTATAGAGACTCCCAGGGCCACTGTATAGATTGCTGTGAATCTCACTAGGATCTCTGAGGCGCTGAAGGGATCTGAGAATGGGGAGATCAGAAGGGTTTTTAAGGCATCGAGAAACCCTATCCTATATATTGTTGCAACGATCGAAACACCTATAAAGCCGACAGCGAGAATCACGATATATATTACGAGATATAGAGACCACGCCCTCTTCAACACAGCCACCTGCTTCGATTGATGTTTAAGAATATGGGTTTAAAAACAGGGTTTTTTATTTCTCTAAAGCATTCTAATCTTAGCCTTTGAATGTGATCTTCGCCGCTGTTGGCTTACACTCAGGCAGATCAGGGTTGTCGAAGCACTTAAATGTGCCCTTGGCAGGATCTACGTCGAAGTATATCTTGAGAAGCCCCATCAATATCATATCCTGGTATTTAAGGGCCCTCTGCTTCACATCCTCAGGAACCTTGGGTCCAAAGCTCACCTTAACGATTCCAGATGCCATCGTAGCTGTTAGGAAGCCGTATTTCCAATCACCTGTCACCCTATCTATCAATGCCTTGGAATACACTATATCCCAGTTAAATACTATTGAGCCGAGCAACGTATCCATAGGCTTTACCCTCGGTAGATCGACATATACCGTTGTAAACCACACCTTACGCTCGCTCGCCGCTAGAGAGACTCCAATATCTATCCCATCACCGCTTGAGAAGATCACATCTGCGCCTTGGGCTATAAAGCTCTCAGCAGCCCTTCTAGCACCAGCTACATCAGCCCATGAGAGAGGGGCATAATATTCTAGGAACTTCACATTAGGATTCACCAGGAGCACACCTGCTTTAAAAGCCTCGTGGCCAGCCCATATAGATGGCACCCTCCCCCCGCCGATCAGCCCTATAACATTGCTCTTCGTTAGAAGACCCGCAGCGACTCCAAGCACGAAGGCCCCCTCCTCCAGGGTCATCCAAATGTTATATACATTAGGAGCACCCTTCTGGAAGCAGTCGACACATACGAAGAGTGTGTTGGGGAATTGAGGAGCTATTTTCTGGGCCATCTCCATATATTGGATCCCCTGGAGTATTATCACATCATAGCCCCTCCTAGCGAGATCTATAGCTACTGGCTCGGCCTTCGTCCCATCGAAGAGGTTTCTAGCGATTGTTAAGTTAAAACCATAGATCCTCGATAGCTTTGTTATCGCCTCTATCGCAGCATAGTTCCACGAAAAATCCGACTCATCTATCGGCACTATGATCCCTACCTTAAGCTGTGCCAGAGGCGATGCAGCGCTCGGCGCAGCGGCGGTGATAGTTACATATGTAGGGGTGGTAATGGTCAGGGTCTGGACAGCCCCTGGAGCACCGGTAACTGTGACTGTTTTCTCAACAACCAGAGGGGGTCTAACCCATCCATAGGCTGCTATAGCTGCGAGGATCACAACTATTATTAATAGGCCTGCTGTCTGTAGAGAAATCCCCCGTATATCCATCATATACCACCAACTAAACTTAACTAATATGACTTATAAATCTGTCGCTAATGATAAGCAAATAATATAGAGATCGCTCATAACAAAAGATTTTAGTTGATACTGTTTAGATATTTTAAGATTTTTAGTCGAAGTATAGTCCTTTCGTCTCGGGGGCTAGGTAGAGGATAGCTAGGCCAGCTATAGCAGCTACTATTGTTATCGCTATCAGAGGCGTTACAAAGGATCCTGTGGCTTGGAGGAGTGCTCCAAACACTATCGGTCCCATCACAGCTACGACCTTTCCAACCCCCTCTGCCATGCCGAAGGCCTTTCCTCTGAGCTTTGTTGGGAATAACTCACTTGTAAATGGATATACACTCCCCCAGGCTCCTAGGTTGAAGAAGCTCACAGCTAGGGCTGATAGTGTGAAGGCTATTAGATCTCCTGTGGAGAAGGCCATCGAAATGCCTGAGAGACCGCTTAGTATTAGATATGGTGCTAGGGTTCTCTTCCTCCCAAGGATCTCTACTAGATACATAGCGCTAACATATCCAGGAACCTGGAATGCAAATGCTATGCTGAAGTAGAGCCACGGGTTCCCGCCATATAGGTTTACAACTACGTTGAACACCTCTGGAAGCCATAGGAAGAGGCCGTAGTATGTGTAGTTCAGGGCTGTCCATGCTATGAGCATAGCTGCTGCCCTCCTACCATATGCTGTGAAGAGCTCTCTATAGCTCCCCTCCTCCTCTACAGCGAAGGTTATCGATCTAGGATCTATATTAGATCCTGTTAGCCTCCTAATCACCCTAGAAGCCTCATCAAGCCTACCCCTCTTAGCAAGATAGAATGGAGACTCAGGGACATAGAGTCTGAAGAAAGCTATTGTAACAGCTGGGATAGCAGCGGCAAGGAACAAACCCCTCCAATTACCGCCTCCAAGCTCCATGAAGACATATGATAATGCTAGAGCTATGAAACTACCTACAGGCCAGAAGAGGTCTAGGCTAACCATTAGCCTACCCCTAATCCTTCTGGGGAGGAACTCGCTGAGAAGGGTTGGATCTACAACTAACATACCCCCCAACCCGATCCCAGCGAGGATCCTCAGGATCAATATATCCCAGAAGCCTCTGGCAATGCTTGTAAGGGCTGTGAACACGCTGTACCAGAGTAGGGATATCTGGAACACAGGCCTCCTCCCGATCTGATCACTTACCCTCCCAAAGATCGCCGCGCCTATTATATCTCCAATTAGAACAGCAGAGGCTAGGAAACCGGCTTCGACACCGCTGAGGGAGAAGATCCTTATGAAGTATGGGAGTGTGAATGCC
>JAWAXC010000090.1 GCA_038897115.1 Sulfolobales archaeon
GAGCTATACATTTTAAACAACTCTATAAGCTCTCCAGCTCTATAGCCAGTCTCTTCTAGAAGCTCTCTCTCAGCAGTACTTCTAGGATCCTCTCCAGGCTCTATAGTTCCTGCAGGGAGCTCTATTATCCAGCTAAGAGGCCCTGGCCTATATTGTCTCAACATCAATATATGCTCGTTATCTAGCAACGGTATTATAACCACAGCCCCCGGATGGATCAATAGATCTCTTATAACCCTCCTATCCCCAAAGTCTATCGCAACCCTTGCGAATAAGAACCTCTTTCCTCTACAGAGGATCTCCTGGGAGATAGATATGGGACTTTTCATAATACCTACCACTCCCTACTCCTAAAACCATTTCATTAAAAGCTATTATCCTTAGATAGCATGGTAGCCAACCCAACTCAGATCCTTAGTAGTTCTCTATGATCTTAGCATATTTCGAAGACATCAACCCCTATATTATTAATCACAGTTTTTATCAAAGGAGCAAGTCTTTCAGCTATAGCTGGGCTTATATCAATTGCTGCCTTCCCTGGTTCTTTCTTCCTTTTTACTGCTTTCCTTTGCCTCGATTCTAAGGATCTTGTTATATTTAGATGCTTTGATCCCAAAGACTGTTTGAATTATCTTAGAAATATAGTTATCATCCGGCAGCGCCCTAGGACTCCCCAGCTTCACCGCCATGGCTTGTTTAAGAGCTTCTTTCGTTGCCCAATCCCTCACCTCCCCCTTTATTATCGCCTCTGCCACCTTAACTGCTATATAGAATTTCGAGAGCCTCTTTGATGTCTTCTCTTCTTCAGGAAATGCTTTTGAGAGTGCCTCTATGATCCTCGGCATATCGTCCCTATCTTTAAAGCCATAGTAATATCTTAGGAGCTCCACCCTAAAGATCTTCGATATAATAGATGAATCTAGGGGCGAGCCAAAGAGCTGTATCAATTTATCCCTCAAACCATTGTTATCACCCTTCAATATCATCTCGACGGCTTCAACATATCTCCTTTCCTGCTCGAATATATCTAGAACATGTTTCGGCAGCTCCGAAGCTATTCCCAGCCCCTCAACCCCTACTAGATATAGGGCTATGAGGTCTCTCTCATATATATCTGAGGGGTTCGCAGCTCCTCTTACAGGTTCAACACCGTCTTTCTCGTATCTTCTCCTCAGCATCTCGATAACCTCCTCTCTTGTAAGCTTCTCGCTAGACCTTGTAATGATCTCTCCCCATACATCCACAAGGATCTTCAATCTCTTCCTCTTCACATCCATAGATCATCAGCTCTCTGCGTCTCTATAAAATTATTAGAGAAACCCCATAATATTTAACCCAGTATAGCATTATAGCTGAAAGCCCCGCCCTCTAGGGCGGAGAGGAGATCAGCTAACTTATATCACCCTAAAAAGATATATCGCTAGGTGGCTATGTTGATAAAGACAAATGCAGAGGGCAGGTACGTAGTTAATAGGAAGGGAGAGAAGTATCTGCTGGAAATAAGAAGATCTCCTGATGGAAAGACCTTCATCGTTATTGAGAAGCTTAGAAAGCATGTATATGAGAAAGAAGGCGAGGAGATGATCTGGGAGCAAAATATTGAGGGCATAGAAGAGGTGGAATATGACAAGCTACCCCAAGAGGTGAGGGCTGCTTTCTCAAGTGCTACGAAGAGATAGTGATTAAAGAATCCATTTTAAACGCCATTATATCCAACACAGCATCTATGGAGATAGAGTCGTGTGGGCTGCTCATAGGAGTTTTCAGAGATACATATGCCGAGGTACTCGATCATAGAGTTGCTACTAATATCCTTAGAAGTAGATATGAATTCGAGATAGATCCTAGAGAATTGATAGAAACATATACAGAGGCTAAGGAGAAAGGGCTGGAGATTGTGGGTATATATCACACCCATATAAGCTATCCACCAATTCCTAGCAAGAAAGATGTTGAGGGTATGAAGCTATGGCCGATCCCATGGCTAATAATAAGCATGCCCAGCAGAGAATATGCCGCTTGGATGCTATGTGAGGAGAAAATCGTTAGGCTGAGGATAGCATTATCATAGCCCCAGTAGCTAGGCTGAGACGTAGAATAGAGCCCTCTCTTATCACAGCTTTGGTTTTTCACGGTGCTCTAGCCTTTATAGTTCCTTTATATATAGCTACAAATTTTTATATTTTATTTTATAAAATATAGGGGTATACGATCTATGGTTAAAGTTGTGACCTTCGATCTATATGGTACGCTGGTGGATTGGAGAAGCTCCATCGGAGCTCTAATCAAGTATGTTGCTGGATCTCAATATATTGAGGACTTCTTCCAATGCGATCTTGATAGTGTTAAAAGCCTAGCATCGTATAAACCATATTCAGAGATCCTGGCTCACTGCTTTAGAAAAGTATGTGAGAAGGCTCTAAAACCCTGGAGGGATTACTATGCAGAGGCTATAGCCATATCTTTCGCTAAATCTCCCCCATTCCCTGACACAATATTAGGGCTTAAGATTATCAAATCCATGGGGCTAGCCACAGCTATTATATCTAATACTGAGAAGAGACTTATCAAAATAACTATATCTGGGATGGAGCATCTAATAGATAGAGTTATAACTGCAGAGGATATAGGTATTTATAAACCTAGTAAGGAGGCCTTTATAAGAGCCTATAAATTGCTAGGCATTGGGTTTGATGAAGCTGTGCATGTTTCCTCATACCCACAATATGATCTAGAGCCTGCAAGATCACTTGGTATCAAGGCTATACATTTAAATAGATATGGATATATATGGGAGCCATCTATAGATAGTCTCGAAAAGATAGTAGATCTTCTTAAGCATTGAGGTCCGATCCAGCTTGGGCGCGCTGCAGGTCCTTGCGGACCCCACAGCACGCCCAAAGCGGCCGGCTTAACTTCCGGGTTCGATATGGGTCCGGGTGTTTCCCGGCCGCTATGGCCGGATCGGACCAATAATAATATATATCCAGAGGGTTATAAGCTTTTAGGCTCTATATATTCTTTCCTTTCTCAACATTCTTCCACGAGATCCACTCCTGCACAGCATCTATATCTGTGCCTGCTGTCTTCTCAACAACATGATCTATTTTCACTACGGCCGGCATTCTAACCCAGTGGCCCAGCAGTATTGCTTCGCCAATGTTTAGACCGGGTAGCTGGTCTAGGATCTCCTGTGTTAGACTCTCGGAGGCCCTGGCTATGTGAGCCTGATCCTCTGGCTGTACTATCCTCATTATCGCCATAGAACCCATCTGGCTAAGCACATCAGGATCCAACCCCCTAGGCCTCTGGGAGACGACTATCAGCCCTACACCAAACTTCCTCCCCTCCCTAGCTATATGCTCGGCTCGGGGCTTCGTAAGGGTGTCTCTATCGGTTGATAGATATATATGAGCCTCCTCAAGAACAACAACCACTGGGTGCGGGAGCCTAGGCTGATGTTCAGAGCCTTTTCTCCATGTAGCCGCCTTCCTCTCCTCAAGTATTCTGCCTAGCCAGTGTGATACAACCGCATCGGCCTGTAGATATGATGATAGGCCTGTGAGATCTATAACATTTATCCTCCCAATCATAGCCTGATCAGCTATGTCCTTCGCCTCATCATCTATGATCTTCTGAAGGAGATGCTTATTAGCCTCTATAGTCTCTATAACGGCCTCACAAGCCTTCACCATCTCCCCTCTTCTAGCAAGCTGTCTCTCCCTTTTCACACAGTTGATCATTGCCTCGAGATAAGATCTCTGTCCATCGGCCTCGCTATAGTCTAGCTCCTCCTTACACTTCTTGATAATGTTCTCCTGATTCTTAGCACCGTGCCTCACACCTATAAGCCTTGCAAACTCCTGCCAGCTGAGGTATCTAGGGTTTATCCTAGCCTTTATCACGTTAGGCCTTGGAAGCCCCTCGAATACAAGCCCCACATATTCTCCGTGGTAGTCGAATATGAATGTGGTTCCCCCTCTCTTAAGGATCTCCCTTGCTAAGAGGCTCACTAGATTACTCTTACCCATCCCAGTCATAGCTAGTATAGCTAGATGTCTCTGCACAATCTTGTTGAGATCCACCCTCACCTCCACATCAGGGTTCCTTAGAAGGGTTCCCACCCTAGCCCACTGAGGCCCCTCAGGAGCAAAGATCTTTGAGAGGGTTTTCTGCGAAGCCCTCCTAACCTCTATACCTGGGGGCGGGGGTATAGGTGGGATCCTCAGCTCATCCGGATCTCCTAGGATCTTCACATATGCCTTATAATATATAGCCCCCTCACTACCCTTATGAATATTTATCACCTTCCTGAGATCCTCTGGGGGGAGGGTCTCATCTATAACATATGAGCCTGAGAGGGAGCTCTGTATCAACCCTATCACAGTGATCCCGTTATACCTTATCTCAACATATTCTCCAAGCATAAGGGGTTTAGAAGATACTATGCTAACGCTATATGGCTTGCTCTCGCCAACCACATAGCCTATTACATCATCCCCTCTTGATCTCATAACGCTTTAGCAACCTCCCAGGCCTGCTCCTCAGATCCCAGCCCAAGGATCCTCTTAATCCTATCCATATCCCTCGAAGAAACCCTGGCCAGCTTATCTGCAACCCTTAGAACTAAGGGATATCCAGTATCGTCTCCAGCTATGCCCCTCATAATGTCTCTAACCATTTCCTCAGCATTATCTGGGTTCTTCAAAGGTACCTCAATCCTCATTATAGGACCTCCAGCTCTAAGCCTTACATAGCTCACAGCTATGTAGAGGGAGGATAACCCAGCTATTCTCTTAACCTGCTCAACTATACCTAAAACCCCTAGATTCCCCTCACCCCCACCGATGATCAGGGGTCTCGTATATCCTGGCTCGATGGTATATCTCGATAGATAGTAGAAATCTGTTCTAAGCGCCTTATAGCTCTGTGGGAAGTAGGTGCGAATAAGATCCCTTGACACGCTATTTTTAGATATGAAAACAAATCTATGCCTATCTCCAATAGAGAGCTCTACAAGTGCTTTAACAAGCATATTCACAGAGTCTTGGCTATCATCATCAACTATATAGGGGGCTTTTCTAATAAGGAATCCAAGCTTAGAAATTAGAGATCCATCTATAGCGACTATATCGCTAGAACCCATAGCCCTCCTAGCCATCTCAACTTCAATTAATATTGAGAGGTAGGATAAATAAGATTCAGGATCTACTTCTGAAGCGAGAATCCCCACCCTCACATCCCCATCACTCCCCCCACAGCTATTGACATAAGCCCCATCGACTAGATATATTAGATAGCCCCTCATCTCAAGATAATTATAACCACTATCAACACCAGATACACACTCGCCAGAGGGGCTGGGGGAGTATCTAGACCATAGATTCTGTATAGCCTCGAGCACCTCCATAGGTGGTATTTCTTTTAAAATGCTCCTCAGCTCAGAGAGCTCTCCAGAGATCTTTTTAATGGCCCCAGGTATCATCCCCAGCCCCCAGGATCCAAACCTATTATAATATATAGATCGAAGAATATATACTAATAGTAATACTTAGAAGAAGATCCTTATGGATATCCATCCATGGAATCCAGGTGCTGTATTAGTACATCTCAAATAATCCGTAGTACCAATAATAAATACTACATGGAGATCTAAGCATAGATCCATAGCTAGTGGTTAAAATACATATGATAGCTAGCGCTACAGTTGAAAGTCCCTATAGGGTGGGGGTCAATGATTAGATCGAGGAGTATCTGTATTTGTTAACCATTATAGGCTAGATCTTTTTGTATTTATATCTCTCATAGATCATCTCAACCCCTCTCTCTGTTTCTCGGAAATATACTGGGATCCTTCTACCCAGATCTGGGATGAAGAATTCATACTCCTTATCACCTATAGATGCTGGTATTAGGGGTAATTCGTATCCTGTGTACTTGCCTTTGGAGATCATGAGCAATATAGATCCTTTCCTCTCTATCCTTACCCTTGTTGTGGATCTATATGTTTCATAGACACCAGTAAGTCTATCTAAAACTCTATCGATCCTTATAAACTCCAGCTCCTTCTCAGGATCCCTGCCTAGCATTAATGCTAGGGCATACATACCTATGTTAGCTGGTAGATAGCCTGAGGAGTTTTCTAGAACAACTACCCCGAGTCTCTCCTCAGGTATATATCCCATATATGCGGTGTGAACCAATAGAGATCCTCCATGCCCAACTAGCTTTTTACCTAGGAAGCTGGGTATGATCCTAAGTCCTAATCCATAGCCCTCGCCACTGAATTGTGTATAGGGATATGTGATCCTTATCCTCTCCATCTCCTCAATGCTCCTTCTAGAGACGATCTCCACATCCCCTAGCCTACCTCTATTGATCAGCATGGAGATGTATCTAGACATGTCGAGGCAGTTACTTAGAAGCCCTCCATCAGCTGTTATGCCATATGGGAATGGTGTCTTCACAATCCTACCCTCTCTATCCACAGCATATGGTGTGGCGAAGTCATTGTCTCTCTCAACCTCTTCCCTTGTGAAGTAGCTTCTCTTCATCCCAAGAGGCTCTAGGATCTTCTTCTTAACGAAATCAACATATTTGATCCCCGAGACCTTCTCGATCACCATTCCAAGTAATACATAGCCCTCGTTTAGATAAAAGTACTTCTCGCCAGGCCTGGCCTCTGCCCAAGCCTCTGAATCTGATATGAATGTAAGCATATCCTCATAGCTGGATATAGGCATCCACGTGCTATCCTCTTCACCAACGATGCTCCTTATATATGCCTCTGCATATGCTAGAGCTGGTATACCGCTTGTGTGGCTCATTAGATGCCATATCTTTATCCTCTCCCCCCTAGGCCTGATCTTCAGCGGTATATAGCTATCTACATAGTCATCTATACTTATCCTCCCCTCCTCAGAGAGGATCATTATTGAGAGGCTTGTGAAAGACTTGGTTATAGATCCTATACCATATATAGTGCTTGGAAGAGCTGGCAGGCTTCTCTCGATATCCCTAAATCCAAAGCCCCTTGAATATACTATATCGCCATCCCTGATAACAGCAATACTTATCCCTGGCACCTTATTTCTACTCATCTTCTCTAGGATGAAGCTCTCAAGCCTCCTAAAGATCTCCTCCAAGGTATGCACCAAGTATATCGCCTCTGGGAACTAATAACCCTCGATCTACCTAGCTGTTAATCGATATAAGTCCCACTGTTTATTAGAAACACGGGTACCATGGATCGAGATGTTAGAGAGGCTATATATAGCTATCTAGCTAGCAGAAAGCCCGAGGATCTTGAGGTGCTGAGGAGGCTTATAGGAGGAGAGCTAAGAGATCTATCGCCGGTAGGGCTAGCCATAGAATATATATCTAGGGGAGGGGATCCTGAGAGGATATCTACCCTTCTATCCTGGAGGGATTTCGAGGAGTTTGTCTCAACATCTATGGAACTTGCTGGGATAGAGACTGCCAGAGGCATTAGAGCACCGCCCCCCAGAGGCTTCGAGATAGATGTCCTCGGCGTCGAGCCTATATCGGGCTTCTCAATAGCTGTTGACTGTAAGCATTGGTCTAGAGTGAGAAATCTATCTAGAGCCGCGAGGGATATGGAGGAGAGGGTCTCAAGAGCCCTTTCTAGATGCACTATACTGCTATCCCATCTACCAAACTTCTACAGGGCTAGGCATCTATACCCGCTAATAGTAACTCTGAGAGAGCCTCAGATAAGGTATATAGGGAGGATCCTCATAGCCCCGATACATAGGTTTAGAGATCTCCTGCTGAGATTAAGGGAATATGCAGAGGAGCTAGGTATAGAGCCATATGAAAATCCCTGCTATAAGCTTCAAACCCTAGGCTAACATCCTCTCCATCCTAAGGGGGCGAGGCTCTTAGTTGTAAATCTACCATTGCTTTAAACACCCCTCCTATAAGAAATCTAGATTCACAAACCTCTCCCCTCTAATTGATCCCCGAGCTAGCCAGGCTTCTTCGTAGAGCTCCACACATCGATCAGCTCTTTAGGACATTGAACAGCCCTTATAGACCCTCCCTCCTGCTCTACACATGCAAATGCTATATAGCCCTCCGCAGCATGGCTTCCAGTAGTTATATTTATGATCTCAAACCTATATCTAAGCCCCCTTGTCCTAGCCTCATCAAGCTCGAGCCTCACAGAGATCTCGTCTCCCCATCTAAGAGGACTTCTAAACCT
>JAWAXC010000091.1 GCA_038897115.1 Sulfolobales archaeon
CCAATCCTATCTAGAATCACATCCCTCCTATCAACAGCAATGATTAGCCTTATAGCGCTTCAAATACTAAGCATCATAATAAGCACTAAATACTCAGAACTACTAGCAATTGGAATACTTATATACGCGCTCCCACTAGGGATCTTCAAAAGAGCAGGCTCGATCCTCATAGCCTTCACCCTGGTATTCTCAATAGCCCTCCCAGCAATGCCTCTATTTATATCGACGGTCTATCCTATGTCTCCTAAGACGCTTGGCAACAAGGCCTATCCATCGATCGAGGTTAGAGATCTTAGTGGAGGAGCTTTGGGAGATGCACTACTGCTAGTATATCAGAACCCAGATACAACCCCAGGCTCTGAGATAGCTGCGATACCGGTAAACGATAGAGGTGAGGCTATTATGAATGAAACCCCCGGGCTGCCTATAGGTAAGATATATTATTTCTCACTTGAGATGTTTGGGTGGAGGCTATATTCATCTTCATCTATATTCCTAGGAAATGAATGTATGCTTAAGAACTGCAGCTATGTAATCACTATAGATGGTGTTCTAGCCTCAGACACACCCTATATATTGATCCACACGCCACCAGCGCTTACATATTACATCATATATAAAGATCCTGGGAGGGGGTATATGAAGCTAGTGCTACACCTAACATCCACATCGATCCTCTTGGTTACCACACCATACTATACAGTGATAGCGTCTCTAAACATAGATGGCAACCAAACAACCTGGGATGATAAGAGATCCTGGAGCTGGGCTGGAATAGAGGGTTATAATTATTATAAATTACTAGATCCGGGTGCGCATGTTATAGAAATACAGTATGTGAAGGGAGCACCATCGAAGCCCCTGCTAAACCCATTTTATAACGTGGATAGGGATGAGGTTAGGGAGATGCTATCAAACGCCATAATACTGATCTTCCTATCAACTGTTTTCCCAGCTGTATATATTACACTGCTATCTATGGCAACATACACACTTGCCAGACTCCTAGAAAGAGGAGCTAGATAAGCATCCAAAACCCTAGGGATTTACAACTGAAAGCCTCGCCTCTTTAGGGCGGGGAGGAGGTCAGATCCTTTTTAAGCTTCTTCCATATATCTGGATATATTCCTGGGGGCATTACAACCCTTTTAATCCTCACAGCCACCCCCTTATCCCTGAAAATCATCTCCTCACCACTCATCTCAGCAACACCTACTGCAACCAGTTCACCCTTAACAGTTAAGATGGCTACTAGATCACCCTTTCTAATTGATTTATTAACCATAGCGATACCAGGTACCGCAAGCATTGCCCCATGGGCTATAGATCCTACAGCACTATTCCTGATAATAATTTTTGGTAGGTGGGACACCATATACTCTATAGGTAATATGACTTTCCTCAGCATAGCCTCATCACCGTTTTTAAAAAGATATATAGCCTCTGAGAGCCTATGAAGAGTAACTAGCGTCTCATCCTCTCTAAAGGGTCCCGTAGCTATTCTCCTCAGCTCCCTCATATGCGCTCCAACACCTAGTATAAGGCCTATATCGTGACATAGCTTCCTAATATATGTTCCAGGATCCGTCTTAACCCTCATAAGGATCTTTCTACCATCAACCTCTAAAACCTCTATATCATGAACCCTTCTCTTTCTCACAGCCCTCTTCACAGAGGATCTTAGGGGTGGCTTCTGATAGATCTCACCGATAAACATCGAGATCACCTTCAATAGCCTATCATATTCCACATCACCGTGGAGCTGCATAAGCGTAATGTATTCCTTATATGTATGTGTAACAATCCCTATGATTTTAGTAGCCTTCTCAAGCGCTATGGGAAGCACGCCTGAGACGCCTGGGTCTAGGGTGCCTGCATGTCCTGCCTTGGAGATGTTAAGCATCTTCTTAACCCATGCAGTTACCTCATGACTCGTAGGGCCGGGGGGTTTATCGAGGTTTATAACACCATACTCTATATGCGATCTTATGGGTCTCTTCCACGGATAAACACCATATTCAGACTCCTCCTCCTCGTGTTTCACTAGATACTCAGCCTTTATACCCCCTCTCTCATCTAGGCTTCTTATAAATCTTAAACCCTCTCCGATACTCATTTGAAGACCCGCTAGGCCTTTCTCCTCCACACAGCATATACCATAGCATGATCCTTATCGAATGGTTCTAGATGGACAACATCTAATATTTCGAAGCCGTTGCTTTTAAGAACATCTATCTCCCTCTTATAAACCTCGCTAGGCTCCATAGTAACATCTATGCTCCTAGCCTTTACAGCCATTAATAGATATCCTCCGTCTTTCAGGAAGAACTTAGCATTATCCGATACTATCGCTGCCTGATCAGGCTGTGCTATGTCAGCATATAGAACATCAACTGTTTCCACGATATATCTATATCTAGTGGGGATTCTAGCATCGGCCAGTATAGGCACTATATTCTTTCTATCCTCAGCAACAACTAGGAACTCCCTCATAACTCTTGGTGCAAACTCCACGGCATATACAACACCTTCTTTACCAACTATATCTGAAACATGGCTAGGGGTTGTCCCGGATCCTGCGCCTAGATAGAGAACCCTGGATCCAAGGGATATGGGGAGCTCCTTTAAACCTTTTAGAAGAGCTCCTGCCAGCTTACTTCTATATGCATTCCACTCCCTATACTCACTATCGCCATATCTAAACAGCCTCTCCCCATATACCCTTTTACCTGGGACAAGGTTCTTCGTTGCGAGCCTTGCAGAGCCGTCTTCGAGTTCCACAACATATACGCCCTTGTAGTTAGGGTGCTCATAGATCTTTACAGGTTCTGACAAAATATCCCACCCCTATTATCTTTTTCCTCCCAAACCTATTTTTTCCTTCTCTGCCTCTTCTCAGCCCTCTGAACCCTCTCTTCTCTGGGTGGAGGCTTCTGATATAGCTTCTTAATCTCATCTATTCTCTCCATCAATATCTTCTTCAACCTATCACCTATGAATCTGCCTGTGAAGAAGTCGACCCTCGCAGCAATAGCCAGCTTAGTTGCTAGAGCCCTTGCTATCTTACCCCTCTGCCATCTAGGAGCCCTATGAATCTCTGGGAACTGGAATATAACTCCATGCTTAGGAGGCTTTCCACCTGTTCTGAGTGCTCTGAAAAGGGCTTTCTCAGCCCCCAGCACCTGGATCGTGCTAGCAGGCATCTTAGCGAGCTCCTCTAAACTTCCTGCTAGGCTTAGAAGCCTCGCACCTAGGAGGGGGCCTACAAGCTCCGTAACGTTTGGTGCTACCTCTTTCATTACAAGTGTATTATAATCCGTTAAATATGATCTCAACTCGCTTAGCTCTAACATTATCTTCGCAAGCGTCTGTATCGGTCTAAGATCGAATTCCGAGAGATCTGCACCGATGCTCTTCTTAGACATACTAGCTATCCTCTTTGCCAGAGATTCGCTAACCCCTATCCTCTTTAGACTATCCTCATCCATCAAGGATCTATCCCCTATACTATTCACAATCTTCGCATAGAGCATATGATCCCCTACTATCTGATCTAGCTCGGGGAAGTGGATGCTATACCATTCTCTAAGCCTTGCTGCAAATAGATTAATAGTCTTATCTATATCATCTATAGCCCTTATACTCTGGATCGCCAGCAGATCCCTTTTAGTAGCAACCCTCCTAAGCCCCCTTCTAGAGAGCTCTAAAGAAACATCCCTAATGTACTTCCTAGCCTCATCAACGTTTTTAAATATACCAATTTTAACATATAGATCTAAGATCCTCTCCCTGAAAAGGGCGAAAACATTGTTGTAAGGATCTATTGAGACATTGAATCCCTCAGCAATAAGAGCTCGAGCAACCTCAGGCTCCTCAACTACATAGAAGGCCTTCCTATACTCCTCAGAAGATTTGAGCTTCTCAATAAACTTGGTATATACCTCATCAAGTTTACCCTCACTTCTAGTCCAGAGAGACTCTACAAGAGATGATAGATCCTTAGACCTTAGTTCATAGAGAATCACTTCACCAGCACTATCTAACATGAAAACCCCTAAGAAATGCTCTGCAATATAGAACCTAGCCTCACCAGCTGCAGAGCGATCACCACTCACCCTCGCCACCTAAAAGTGTGTGGGTAAGCAGAAATAAATCTATGCTCCTCTACGCCTTCTCACTAATATATCTAAGGTTGAATAGCTATGACTCCCTTCTCAGCCTTAAAAGGCAGGATTTCTACTGGGGATCTCGAGGGTTGTCCTCCTTGTGGGGGCTACTCCATTATGGTACATGATGTATGAGATCTGTTTCTTTATCTGCTTAACCGTTTCTCTTATCGTTTTTCAATATGTTTAGTGCTCTGTTTAGATCGCTGTATAGCTCATGCCCTAGGCAGTTAAGGCTAAGAACAAACACTGTAATAAGGGCCCTAAGAGGAAGCGTGATGAACCACCTGCCATGGCGAGAATGCCATAAGTAGATGGAGAATGCTAACCCTTCTTTTCAATATTAATTAGTAATCGATTTACTATAAAAACCTCTTCTTAATCGTTATAAATAGATTGGGTTGTCCTGAATATCTACCATTCTTCTTCCTCCTCCTCTTCCTCCTCCTCGAACTCCTCTTCCTCCCACTCCTCCTCCTCTTCCTCTAGCTCTTCCTCCTCCCATTCTTCTTCTTCTAGCTCTTCTTCTTCCTCCTCTTCCCACTCCTCCTCTTCCTCAAACCTCTTCATCTAGAGGACCCATCATATTTCCTCAAGAGGAGCTTATATAAGCTTTTACCCTTTCTTCTATGTAGAGCCATTATATCTTCTTTGAGGGGTAGATATTAGGTTGTGGGATTAAGTATAGAGCAGAAACCTTTATTAGATCTGTTTGGTGGAGTTTAATCAATATGGGTAATCCGCGCAGGTGATGAGAACATTGCTCTAAGCCCACAGGCTCATCCTAGGTGAGAGCCCGTGCCGTTGGGCTCGACAGCCAGCCATGAGCCTATGGGACGGGCTAGGAGAGCCCTTCGGGCGAGGTGGAACTCCCTAGGTGACATTCTAATCATTCTATATAAATTCATGGTTGCACCTAGGGAGAAACGGCAAGCGGTTTTAGCTTGTTACTTCTTCTTAAGCATTTTCGATATAATCATGGATAATATTCTATAATAGATCGGTGATGATATAGGATCTGTTCTGAGCATAAGATCGATGGCTCCTTTTAAAACCATAGTCTGTAGCATTAGATCTTTTTCGGCTTCCAGATATACTATGGCTGCTGCTTTCTTAATCGCATCTACATTATGCAGATCTGTTATTTCGAAGACGTCTATAGAGCTACAGCCATCTAGGATGAGTCCTTCTGCAAATGCTCTTGAGGTGCATGTAGTTATCAGGGCTAGGTTCTGCGCCGAGATCTTATCTACTAGATCCCTAAGCCTCGCTTCATATCGCTGAAAGATATCGGGTATAGCGGGTGCTAGATTAGATATCTCTTCGGAGAGTCTGGTAACTCGTGGAGAGGGATTCTCTTTCCTAGCTATCTCAAGTATGGCTTTCGCTGTTGATATTAAATATACTAATATAGGATCTATGTTATTGGGTATATCAATAATCTTTATCCCCTCGAGGCTCTCATGCTCCTTATTAATACTAGATCTTAGCATGATCCCGCTATACCCCAGCATTGAGAGGCTCTTAGCAAAACGATCCGTCATAGAGCTCCATGGATTCGCTGGATTCCCATATATGATTAGCCATGTCCTTTCTCCCTCAGCATCCATTGAAGATCTATATGGAGCTATATATCGTGTGAAGAACCCAAGATCTATGTGGTGGGCCTCAATATTACTAAGAAACGAGGATATAGAGTGAATAGCTAGGCATCCTGGGCTTTTGAGCCAGCCTGTTGTGAGTAGGGCAACTCTACCTCTACTCCTTATACCTTTTTCGATCTCTCTATATATGTTGTTAGCGAATTCTACAGCCCTGTTTACAGCGATCTCTATATCTCCTAACATGGCGATTCACAAATTTATTTAATGAATTCTATACAAGCGCTGTCTTTAGCGATTCACAGCAGCTGCACTTCTCGATAGGGGGTTCTTGGGGAAGCTCTGGGATCAATTTTGAAAGGATCTTCTTTGCTTTATCAACATTACTAGCCATAACCCTAGCAACTTCCTCAGCTGTAACGGGCTTTTCAGCCCAGACATCGTAGTCTGTTACCATAGCTAGTGTGGAGTAGCATATCTGGGCCTCACAAGCTAGGTTAACCTCTGGCACGAGGGTCATCCCTATTATATCCGCTTTATAGACCTCCCTCCAGACCCGCGACTCTGCCTTTGTACTGAATCTAGGGCCCTCGATACATATATAGGTTCCCTTCTCATGGATTCTGAAGCCTAGTTCTCTCCCAACCCTTATAATCATGTCTCTGAGGAACTCGCAGAAAGGCTCTGCCATCGATACATGGGCTACTTGGGGGCCATCGAAGAATGTATATTCCCTCGACTTAGTCATATCTATAAACTGATCTGGAACCACTAGATCCCCTGGCCTATAATCCTCCCTCAGACTTCCAACAGCACTCACAGCAATTATATATCTAACCCCCAGGCTTTTGAGGGCCCATATATTTGCGCGATAGTTTATCCTATGAGGAGGGATCCTATGACCCCTACCATGTCTCGGGAGAAATGCCACAGTTTTACCCCCATATTTACCTATCACTATATAGTCGCTGGGCTCTCCATATGGGGTGTGTATCTTAACCTCCTTTATATCGCTTAGCATTCCTGGATCGTAGAGGCCCGAACCCCCTATAATCCCTATATCCGCTCTATGCTTGGGCTCGAGCATCGCATATCCCACAATATAGTTAAAAGGGGGAGAAAAAGGTTATATATTAGGTTGAAGCTGGAAATTCGCCTTTAAACAAAGAAAATGTATTGTCTCTAATTTAGAATATCTTGGGGATAGCCGACTGGCATCATGAGAACAGGGATCTCGGAGACACAGTCTATGCCTAGCACCTCACACAACTCCTCTTCATAGAAAGCCCCAACGGCACAGGTTCCAAGCCCTAGAATCCCTGATGCTATATATAGATTCTCACCTGCAAAACCAGCATCTAGAAGAGCATATTTATATCCTCTAGAACCATATTTCCACGCAGATCTAGCCCATAGAACTGTGATTATTATTGTAATAGCTGAGGATGCAACATGATCTTGATCTAGGGCTATTCTAGCTAGCAACTCTCCATAATAGCCTTCCCTCAAGGGATCTAATGAGTGATCAAGAAAAATATATCTATATAGCCCTTGAGGTATATCCTTCACCATATGTGCTGAAACATATATCTCAACTGGTTGGAGTGCACCTGCACTAGGAAATGATCTGAGGGGATATAGTTTATAGCCATAGACACCCCTCTCCCATCTAGTAACGCCGAAAGCTAGATGGAGAAGGGATGATAGCGTCTCTATATCAAGTGGCTTATCAGCAAAATCCCTGATAGATCTCCTCGTTAAGAGAATCTCTGAAGCGTCTACCCCTCTGGGTATCTTAGGAGGCGGCAGTGAGATCTTCTTATTACTCCCCCTATAAAAGGGTGGCATGGGCTCAACTCTATACATAACACCCCTTTCAATATGATCTTTTCTTAACCAGGTCTTCCTATCAAGCTCAATTATATGGCTATAATATCTAGTTAGCCAGGGATACATGGTGTCCCCATAAAAGGTTATATAATAAAGATATAAAAAGATCCTCTATATAGCGATAGTTTAGCTGAGTGAGATAAAAGGGGTAAAAAGGCTTTTCTATACCCTTGACTTTATTTCTCTTCCTCTTTCTCCTCCTTCTTCTCCTCCTTCTTACCCTTCTCCTCAGCACCTTTAGATCTTGCAGCAGCGATGAGATCATCGATTCTGAGGATTAAAGCAGCAGCCTCTGTACCAGCTCTTATAGCGTTGATCTTAACGCTTACAGGCTCAATAACGCCTAGAGCTTTCATATCAGCTATCTCTCCTCTAAACACATCGACACCGAACCACCCGCCTGTCTCCTTATGCTTAGCCCTAAGCTTCATTATATACTCTAGAGGATCTAG
>JAWAXC010000092.1:0-2246 GCA_038897115.1 Sulfolobales archaeon
TCAGCCTGGTAGATCTGGGCTGTGAATGTGAATGGCGAGGACTCTGGAGGCCCTGAGAGGGATGACCATAGGATCGAGACTCTGGAGAGCATAAGCATATACGCCGATAGACTCGCAACAATGATTATAGCCATTATTATGAGGGCAGACGCAACGGTAGAGACACCCCTAGCCATATAGGCCACCAGATAACAGTATCCGCGGTAAAAGCAGTATACATTCATATATTACTATATATTAATATCTGTTGCTAAGGGGTCGCTATGGTTGGATGGTCTGGAAGATCCCGTGGATTATGGATGCTTCTATATATGCTGCTGATGCTATTAGCACCGCTGAGATCGATGCTAGGATAACTGCTCTTCTGAGGCTCATTGATGGTGATATAGATGCTAGGAAATAGCCTGTGAGCTCCAGGGCTATGTAGAGATCCACCGCCCAGGATGATACGAGGCTCTTCAATGCTGAGAAGGCTCTCCATGGATCCATGCCTAGCATGTATGCCATCTTCATAGAGGATGTTATCGAAGACCCGGCTATCATCGCAATAGCTATCAGCGATGATGAGAGGAGGGGTCTCCCAGATATCCATCTAGAAATCATGCAGTCTATCCTGAGCCCCGGTGATGTTATGCGGGGATATATCGAGCTGCATATCTCAGCACCGGCCCTTGCAAACATCCTAACAACATAGACAGCTGTTGCCATGGCAGCCGCTGATAGGATGTTGCTGAGGGCGATGTAGATGGATAGCTGTGTCATATCTATGTTGGAGAGTATAGCCCTGATAAGACCTGCCTGTGCAAATCCTATCGGGATCAGCATTAGTGCGAGGGCTGCGAAGGATAGCATGGCACGTCTGAAGAGACGGTTAGAGAAATAGATATATAGCCTTCCCACGAGATCCCCGTGGAAAAAGCCGGGGATGTAAAAGCTATAGGGATATACCTTATAAATAACAGGTTTAGACCCTAGACCGCCCATCGCTGCGATGGGTGGGGGGAGATTGAAAGTGATGCTAGGTGTTCTATGAAGTCGATCCCTATCCTCCTCCTGACACATATTGTTCTTGTTGGTGTTGCTAGGCAGCTACATATAGCCTGGATCATGTTGTCCTCCAGCATCCTCCTATAGATCATACCCTGTATCATCCCCACGATGGATGTCTCCTCCCTATCGCTGCTCTTAAGCTCAACCACTATAGCCCCTCCATCCTCTACCAACACGATGTCGGGGGTTCCGTGGAGCTCGTAGACCTGCCCATCAACCGATATCGGGATCCATATTGGGAGTTCTACGAAGTAGGACTCGTGTTCCACTAGGTTCTCCAAGATCGAGTGGTAGACAAGACCTCTATAGAGAACCCTCATCTCCCTCTCACCAACAACATATCTCGGGATTGTGCCGTGGATAGCCATATATGCAAGATCTGATACAAAGATTATGTGGGGCGGTCTAGGTCTTATACTGACTGCAGCAGCACCTATGTCCAAGAAATACACGCTAGATCTTGAGAGCCTGGATACACCCCTGATAACCCTCGATATACTGGATCTCGCAGCCTTCTTTGCAACACCGAGGGCATATGCCCTAACAGGTATCGGTATCGCTCTAGAGACTATCTCCTCGCACCAGCCATCCCTCTTCATAGCCAGCCACCAAAAATCCTCCAAAAATATGTTGAACGCTTTTACCGCGTAGCATCTTCTACGGTGATGCAATGGCTGGTGGGGGTATATTCTTTGCTGAGCACGATATACCGGGTAGGATCGGGTATCTGCTTGTTCTAAACAGTGGGAGGGATAGAAAGGTATATTCGATCCTATCCTCTGATGAGCTAGCAGAATATATAGAGAAGGTCGGCGGGGTCTATATAGCTAGCAAACCATCTATACTGGGCAACACACCAGCCCTCTTCGTGATAAGATACTCGGAATCCCTGAGGAATCTAGATACATATGGCGTTGTTATAGGTGAGAATGGGAAGCCAGAGTATCTAATTGTAAGCACCGAGACACTGGCTCTAATAGGGAGTATAGATCCCATGCTGCTGAGGGATATGAGCCATATAGAGCCTTTCCTAGCAAGCCTGGTGAACCCTCGAACAGCCCAGCAGCCCTCTCAAAACCAGCAGATGCAGGAGATCAGGGTTTCGACAGCGGGGTCGGCGGATCGGCAGCAGACTCCACAGATACAGTCGAAGCTGGCGGCGATAGTGCAGAAGGCTAGATCCCAGGCTCCACAGC
>JAWAXC010000092.1:2896-8090 GCA_038897115.1 Sulfolobales archaeon
GCATATTTCAGGGTTGATGAGAGCTTCTCCTCAGAGACACAGCTATCCGTGGTGACATCTCAGCACAAGGATAGCCCGCCACCCACAGCATCTATATCGGCTGTAGGTGCATACGCGTCTCCCGGGAGCCTCGGGGGTGCTAGGCTAGCTGTTTCGATCGATAGCTACAGCCTCTCTGGAGATGCTGTATGTGGGCTGATGTATACGGATTACACGACTAATATATCTTACTATAGATGCTACGCCTACCCATCAGGCAGGGTATCGTATAGGGCTTATGTCATAGGGGTTCCACAGCCAGGACACTACGAGGTTCCAGCTAATATCAAGGTCGTGGGTGTTATATCCACGTCCTCGTCATCCTCCTCCGGATCTATATCTGTGCCGAACCCTATGATCGATGTGCTTGTTGTTAGGGTAAACATAACGGAGATCAGGCCATCCGGTGTCTATACCATGGAGAGGTTTGGGAACACATATTTCTTCGAGCCGAGGCAGTACAAAGCCGTGGTGGAGGTATCATCAAGCGGCTATGGATCTGCATCTATATGGGTTAAGATCGATTTCTTCGGCATTAACCAGAGCTCATCACAGCAGAGCCTAAGCCCAGAAGACCTGCAGAGGATCCTGAGCACGGCTGTCTCTATGACCGAGCAGGCTATATCCGATATAAACCTTGTGAGCCTTGGATCCTATACCCTTGGCTTCACCCCCTCAGGATCCCAGACAATGAAGTCCGAGGTTACCATCAACACCCCCAGGAGATTCGACAGGATAGTCTACCTAGCAGAGGCTGGGATAGACGGAGGAGGATCTGTGAAGTGGGCCGGTGGCTTCAACACAACAGCAGGCACAGCTGTGCTCTCGATATACGGGCCATCTGGATATATAGTTGGTAACACAGCCTCTTTCTCGGCGTATGCATCTGCATCTCTATCGAATATCCAGGACTTCTCTGCACAGATAAGCTTCTCATTCACAACAACACCACAGCTCCCAGGGCTTGCTGGGCAGTCATGCACCGTGTACCTCTCCCCGCAGTCCCCATCGCAGCAGTGCAGCGTATCATCGACATTGTCTGAGAAGCCATCCAGTGGGAGCTACTCTGTGGAGACCAGCTATAGAGGGTCTGTGAGGCTCGCCGGGGTGGAGTTCCAGGTGGGCGGCTCCATGGGCGGGCAGGCACCCTCGATACCGAATCCAAGGGTCTCTAGCTTCGGTAGATACCTATACATAGCTGTTCTAGCACCCGTTGTCCTTATAGCTGCTGGTGCCCTGATGTTCGCCGTGTATAACTATCTAGGGGGTCTGAGCGATGTCATGGCTAGGATATCGAGCCACTACATAGAAGTCCTCATGGCCGGTGTGGGTCTCCTAGTCGTTATGTATGGACTCCCAGTAGTTGTCTATAACCTCGTGGCGTATCTCCTAAACAGCATGGGAGGATCATACGGGTATACAATACCATATGTATCTGGGGTCACACCCGATTCCTTTGTCGTAATGATGTCGGGCTATGACCAGGCCTTCGACAAGGTCTCGTCAATGATATCATCATCCATAGGGATACTAACAGGGGTTATAATTGGGGTGGCAGCTATAGCAGCGGTTGTTATAGCCCTGGCACTCATACCATCTTTCCTCTCACCGATAGGGATGGCTGTGTCCAGCATCTTTGGTCCGATAGCTGCTACCCTGATAATAGGTGTTATAGGTACATTCCTAGCCCTGCTCTATGCACAGCTTGGGATGGGTGTTGCAGAGGCTCTCATAGCACTTGCAATAGCCCTAACAGTTGGGGCATCGGTTATAGGTGCTGTCATGAGCATCTTCCCAGGTGTTAGCTCCATAGGCTTCCAAGCCGCTGGGGGTGCCGCTGCATCTATGATAGTCATCATGGTGGGCGGTGCTGCATCTGGGTATGTGGCTAGCGTGATAAACCACTATGTGAACCAGATAGCAATACCAGATGTATTCAGCAGCTTCCAAGAGGCAGCGGCGAAGATAGGACTGACAATCGGGACGCTGGGTGGATACGCCTTCTTCTCAGCAGCTGTCAAGATAGCAGCGGCAGGCCTCATAGTGGGCTTCATAGGAGCGGTTATAGGGGGTGCAATAGCATCAATACCCCTATTCGGAGGACTACTAGGAGGAGCAATAGCATCCATAACAAGGATAGGGAGAGGAGGTTAAAACCCTGATCATTCATCGCTCCTCCTCTATACCCGATATAGATCCTACCAGTTTCCTGGCGAACACATATTTCTCCCGGTCTATCTCGAATGCTATCCACCTCCTCCCGAAGAGCTCGCATGTAAGCGGTATGCTCCCGTAGCCGGCGAATGGAACTAAGAAGATAAGCCAGCCATGATCCCTGAGCACCCTGTAAAGCTCGTCCTCCAGCTCGAAGAACACCTCGCCATCATCAAACCTGTCCTTCCCAACACCATATGGAGGATCCGTGATAATCGCATCAACAGATCCACTTGGTATCTCTTTTATCAGCTCCCTAGCATCGCCCAAACTATAAACACCATGCCTGGTTCTAAAGAGTCTGGCCATCCCGTGCCACCCACTATTGTTATGCTAATTTGGCATCGAACTCGGAGCACGCAAAGACGATCTATCAGCCGTGGCACACCTAGGGAAGCCCGGATACCGCTTAAAACCACATTCGAGAGAACAGTGGCTTCTCTGGGCTCGGTATCCCGGGTTTATGCGGGGTCATAGGATAATTTCACATATATTTTTTGGGGATGCGGTGTGAGGTTAAAGGTTAGAGCCGGTCTTAGAGGGATTAATCCGATAGACCTAGCGACCTTGATGCTTGTACTGTCAATACTCATGCTTGCTGTCACTTACCTCATCAACGGATTAGATTATACCGGTTCTCCGCCTCCGCTGCAGGGTATAGCGGTTACGGATGTGAAGGCAAAGCTTGAGGACAAGGACACGGTGAGGGTCTATATAGAGGGGAGGACAGCCGATATCAGGAGAGTAGTCATAGATGATGTTGTTCTCAGATGGTCAAACAGATCTGTGAATGCAATCGATATATCGGTGGAGCTAGGCTGGACACGCCAGTTTCTGGGGATAGGGTCTATGTATACACCAATTATAAACGCTGTCTTCGACATAGACTCGCAGTCTCAGTTGAAACCTGGGGATAGGGTGTTCATCGATATATACTACTGCATATACTCAGTATGCAAAGTGAAAACAGTTAAAGCCGTGGTTGAAGAGCCATAAAGACCCAAGATCTCCTTTTACTTCATATTTATCTCAGGGGATAATGCTTATATACTCATACAACCACTTATAGATCGGGAGCAACATAAATAAATTACAAGGTACCACTATCTACACGTCCTCGCCACCCCAAGTCTATGGAGCGATATAAATAAATTATAAGAGGAGAAATCTCCTAGCTTTGAAACGATATCTTTAAAGAGAGTCAATATAAATAGATTACAAGGAAAATAAACAAATAAACCGTGGAGAGCTACTTTGCTTTTCTTAGTATCTCTGCTATTTTTTCTAGGAATCTTCTGTTCACGAGTTTGAGGCATCTGCACTCACTATTTGGCTCGACTATGCCTGAGTTCTTGAGGAATGTTACTATGACATCTATGTCGTCAGTATCGAATCCCCTGGATGCCAGGTATTCGAGGTCGAGATCCGTTATTTTATCGTTTTTCATTAGTGTCTCCACGATAGCTCTGAAGAGGTCTTTGAAAGAGGTTCTTGCCTCCATGGCATCCCCCAAAATATGGCCGAAATATAAAGCTCCTAGCTTTCTAGGGGGCGGGGATGATGAGTGGCCGCTAAGCAGATCCGTGAAGAATATACGAACCTCTGACCCGCCCCGCCCCCAAAATAATATAGCAGTATTGAGATATAAATACAGGGGCCTCTAGAATGCTTATAGG
The DNA here is from genome assembly GCA_038897115.1 of Sulfolobales archaeon. NCBI lineage: Archaea > Thermoproteati > Thermoproteota > Thermoprotei > Sulfolobales > Sulfolobales archaeon. Next base: position 6,826 of record JAWAXC010000092.1, read on the forward strand.
TTTTCCACTTCTCTCTCTATTATTTCCCGCATGGCCTTCTCATATATTCTGTGCCAGTCAGGATCTGTGTGATCTAGGCCTTCCCCGTGTAGCAGCTCGTGCACTATGATGGGTGCCCATAGGAGCGTGATTTTTGACCTGTTCCTGAGCCTCTTTGTCTTCAGGATCAGCTTCGATACCTCTGGGTTAGCTACATTCACATATACTGTTTTCCCATCTGTGAATGCTGCGACGTTTTTATCTGTGCTCTCGACGAGGACTATATCTGCGTCTCTTATCTCACCCACTATCCTCATCGTGATCAGGTTCTGCCTTGGCTTGGCGGCCTCATGTCTCTCGCTTCTACCTGTGAACTCTATCTCCACCACATCGCCCTTCTGAACTATATTTGCTGTGAACTCCACACCTCCTATCCTTATCGAGCAGGGCTTCGAACCGATGCGGAGGCTCTCCCCCTTCACAGCTTCTTCGAATGCTTTCTTTATATCTTTGAAAACGCTTCTGAGCTTCTCCTCGACCTCCCCGCCCATGACCCTCCTAGCCTCATCCTCAACTATGACATCCCTAGCCCTTCTGAACCCAGCCATTGTAGCCCACTCGGCTATCTCTCTATTTTTCACATAGAATACTCTGAGTCTCATCCTCTCCAGCTTCGACTTTGATGAGTCTGTGATCTCTAGCTCGCTGAAGACCCAGCTCCTCGGATCCAGTGCCCCGCCAACTATATATGTACCATCAGCTGTCTCGAATACCATGTGCTTGATACGCTCAGCATAGACCCTGGATCTCTCGGATTCATCAAGTGAGTAATCGATTGGGAACGCTGTCTCTACGAGGCGTTGTAGGTTGGGCATACCCTTGGCAATGACCTCCGGGCTATATCTATCGATGATCGCTTTCACAGCGTTCCTAGCTATATATGTGACCCACTCCATATACTTGTCATCATAAATAATATCCCTTGCAGGGTTGATCCTGACCCTCGGATCCCTTGTCTCTACTAGCAGTCCTCGAAGCCTGTATTCGTAGTCAGCTGTGAAGACGCCCTTGACAATGATCCCTGAGTAGTCCCTGTTCTTCATCAGATAGACTCTGTTATTGCCATCGCTAAAGATCTCCTCTGCTTTCTCCTTCACAAGTTCTACTTTCATCCCATTGACATATACTGGGACTGGGCCGTGGTAGCTGTCCCTCACATACGATTCTATGAGATACCTATTCACACTGACATCATCCCTCAGGTGTATGATCCACTTAACACCCGG
>JAWAXC010000093.1 GCA_038897115.1 Sulfolobales archaeon
CTCATCTAGTATAGGGTATTTCGGGTTTGAGAGGTATAGCTGGACTATCTCTGATCTCTTCATCTCACCGCCTGAGAAGCCCTTATTAAGATATCTATCTAGAAGCTCCTGTGGCAGGTTAACCCTCTTCATAACCTCTATCGCCTTTGCAAATGGTACACCCCTCATCTTAGCTATATGTATCAAGAGATTCCTAGTCTTAACCATAGTCTCTGGAGGAGTCTGGAAGGCCAGGAACACTCCTCTCTTAGCCCTCTCCTCCGGTGGGAGACCCGTTATATCCTCCCCATCAACTAATATGCTTCCCTCGAGAAGCTCGTACTTGGGATGCCCCATGACTAGGTATGCTAGGCTGCTCTTCCCACTCCCATTAGGCCCCATAAGGGCGTGGATCTCTCCAGGTTTTATCTCTAGCGTAACCCCTCTAAGCACGATCTTACCCTCGATAGAGGCTCTAACATTCCTTATAATTAAACCCTCAGATCCCATCGTTACAATTCCTCCTATCTGTATATATGAAGCCCTAAGCAGAATATAAGCATATCGCCTTCAACATAGCATGAGCCCATACTATAGCTTAGAAGGACTGTATAAAATCCATAGTATCTTGGGAATCGCCCCTTGGATCTATAAGATCTCTTCCAAAGGCCTCTACCTAGGGTTTAAAGCTTTCTCTATTATGCAGAGGCTAGCCCCCACCGCAACTATATCCGCTATAGATCCAGGGTTGATTCCGCTGCTTCTTAACTCCCTATCTAGGATCTCTAGGTACTTTAGCCAGAGCTTAGAGTCGCTGCTAATAATAGCCAATGCCTTTCTAAAGGTATTCATAACATCTAGCGCAACCTTATAACCCTTCTCCCTAGCTATAACGGTATCTATAGCCGAGCTTCCAATGCTGATATATGCCATAGAGATCTTCTCATATAGCTTCCAAGGATAACCCTCACAGATGATTCTGGAAGAGAGATATGCCCTTGGATATCCACTCCAGATCTCGTTCAATAACAGATCATGTCTTTTGAAAGCCTCTATGAAATCCCAGAATGTAGCCCTGGTTTTATCAGCACTATATATATCGGGGCCTTCACCGATATATTTCAATATATATGAGGGTGAAGCCTCTAATATTGCCTTAGATATCCATCTAAAGTCATCGGGCGAACCACATGTTCTAGCTATCTCATACGATAGATCTAATATCTCCTCAACCTCCATACTGCCTGCCTCCCCCGATTCTTTAATCAGAAGTCCTACGGCAAACGCTATTGGTGTTATTAAAATGGTGAAACCTAGGTGCGTATTTCTACTTCCTTGCATACTTGATGATCTTATATATAGCCTATAGATCTTTTCCCCAATTCCCTCTTTTGGACATATAGAGTCTCCATAAACAGCTTCCCTTATAAGTCTCTCAAGCTCGATCGCCATCGATGCTGATGTAGCTATGAAGAACCAGTGGGTGAGATTCTTTGCATCTCCCATGGGTGAGACATTGCCTGGCTTGGGATATGATGATGCCTCTATCGCTAGTCCCGAGGCTAAAGAGGCAGCAGCTATGTCTATAGTATCATCTATTGATAAGCACAACAGTCCTCACATTCAGATCTTTTATAACGTCTCTCCACTCATTACCAATAGCTACTAGAGAGAAGATCCCTACAACCTCAGCCTTAGCCTGTCTAACAATATTTATTAGGGCCTTTAAGGTCCTCCCACTCCTCAGAAGATCATCTACAATTAGAACCCTAGATCCCTTTGGAAGACTTTCCTTAGGAACATATAGAGTTACCAAGCTAGGAGGATCTCTTGAGAGATATGTTTCTTCATAGAACTCGCTAAACCCTAGCTCTTTTCTTCTCTTAGCAACAACAAGATCTAGATCTAACATCGATGCTATAGCAAGCCCAACAGGTATCCCATCGACCTCCGTTGTTAGTGCAACCTCTAAATATTGATCTTTGAAGTGGTAGTAAGCCTCTATAGAGGCTAGCCAGAGAATATCAGTGCTGTATACAAGGCTATACATGTTAACAACATCCCCATCAACCATCCTGAGCCTCTTAGCAATAACCCTTCTAAGAACCCCCTTCTCAATAAGCGTTCTAAGTATCTCTGAGGCTCTCTCTCTTGTAGGCCTTACAACACCTGCTATATATCTCCACAACACAGGAGCTGGTATCCCTAGCACCTCCTGTAGATCGCTGTATTTTAGATTCTTCTTTACAAGCCTCAAAGCTGTAGTGCATATATAGCGCTCATCTTTAACAATCATTATACTGCATCCATAATAGAAACTATGTTCTAAGGATATAAACCTTTACACAGTCATGTAAAGCTATAGCAGAGCAGGAATGAATCTATGCTTATTATCCTAGAAATCACTATATATGCTATGGCACACCAGTGGTGGATATATAATGACCCTTCCTAGAGGGTATAACAATATGCCAATAAAAACATATGTAGGAGTGATTGTAGAGGTTAAGAACCACTCAGTAGAAGAGGAGGCTGATATGCAATGGCTATAGTAGGTCCGGAGCTTCTCGAGAAAAATATCGCTAACAGCCCTCTACTAGCAAAAGCTATAAGGATTTTGGAGAGTGATGAAGAGGTTCAAGAACTGCTTAGAATGAGCAATGTAATGGCTGTATCTAGGCTGAGATATAATGACCATGGCAAGACACACGCGATAATAGTATCTGGGGCGGCGTTGGAAATAGCTAATATATTATTCAAAGCAGGGCTCATGCCAACTGGGGTAAGGGATAAAACTCTGTATAGCCTTGACGAGGCCAGGCTAGTTATACTTCTCGGTGCATATCTCCACGATATAGGCAACTCTGTCCATAGAGCTAATCACGAGCTCATAGGGGCGATGCTTGCTAAGGATATACTAAACAGAATCCTCCCCGAGATACTTGGTGAAAAGGGGAGAAGGATCATAGCTATTAGGCAGGAGATAATGCATATAATCTATGCCACAGAATATGATACAAAGTGTCTAACCATAGAGGCAGGGATCGTAAAAATAGCTGATGGAACAGATATGTCGCAGGGCAGAGCTAGGGTTCCATATAAGTTGGGGAAGATGGATATGCATGCCATGTCAGCACTCTCCATAACATCAGTCGAGCTCTCAGAGGGGGTTGAAAGACCTCTAAAAATAACTATTAATATGAATGACTATGCAGGGCTTTTCCAGATAGAGCAAGTGTTAATGCCAAAAATCTTGACAAGCTCTCTCGAGAACCACGTGGAAGTATGGATTAAGGTTAGGGATAAAAGCAGCATATACTATCCAAGCAACCACTAGCTTAGATCATCTAACTGGAATTAGCTTCCACCTGCTCAGATTTATAGCTAACCGAAAACCTACTTCTAAAGCAGGTCGTGCTAGATATATCTGCCAAGCTCTTCCCCGTTTTAATAAGTGGAACACTCCCTAGAGAATTACGGGTTATGTTCTAAACTATTATTTAGCTCAGCCTCACATTTAGTCTTAATCATATTATCCCTTCATCCCTAAGGCTGCTGTTTTAGTTTCATATAGGTTTATATTGTTTGATATTAACTGTGTTAGCGTTCTTAATGCTATTAGATGCGCTGATGCTATGTACCTTTCAAACTCTTTCCTCCATAGCTCAATGCCTATAAGCTCTTCTGTTATGAATAATTATCAAGAGTGCTACTATGATCTCACTGAGTAGTTGTGAGGGGGAGGATATACTTGATGAGACTCTGTATTCGCTCGAGGAAAACAGGCTCCGAAAAGCGGGTGCGGAAGCTAGATAGGGGTAATGAGGTGAAGGGCTTAAAGCCCAATGAAACTAGGACCCCTAGCTATAAGAGGGCTGAGCTTTTGATTGTAATAGCTCTTTGAGCCTCTTATACCCTCCTCTAAGGCTATATACCTCATATCCCTGATCTCTTAGATGCCGTGCTAATGCCTCGCTAGCCTCGCCCAGCTCACATACTAAGACTATCTTTTCTTTTCTCCTAAGCATTTCATTGAGATCCTCTAAACCTCTTATAAGTCCCGAGCCCTTTCTCTTTGTTATATCTATTATTATATATCCTTCTGGTATAGTATCTATTGTAACATCTTGATATAGCTTCATAGATGATCTTACCTTCTCCTCCCAACCATCTTCATACCTGATCTCTATGGCATTTTTAGCTACATCCTCAAACAACTCTCTATCTATCTTGGAGAACTCGCTTACTAGCTCATCAGCATTTACATGGATAGGGTTGGGGCTTCCTATGAAACAGCTTTCCACAACCTTAGAGCTTAGCTCGTATAGCCCTAGATCCATTGATAGCCTCATTATATCAACCTTATCAAACCCTATTAAAGGCCTCAGGATCAGGGCATCTATACCTTTCTGAGAGGCATAGAGCGCACTAAGCCTCTGGGAAGAAGCCTCCCATACAGCCTCACCGGTTACAAGAGCCTCTGCACCAACCTCTCTCATTAGGATCTCACCTACAACATACATAGCCCTTCTGAGGGCTGGTTGCCATAGCTTCCTCCTAACCTTAGATCTTATCTCAGAAACTATGTCGGAGAAATCAACCAGCAATACCCTAGGCTCATAGCCTAAAGACCACTTCTTCATAAGAGCCTCCCCCACTTTAAGAGCTCTAATTGTATTCTCTAGAGAGCCCATAACATAGTGGAGTAGATCTGATGGAGATCCCCTCTTCATAGCCATCCAAGTCGCTACTGGGGAGTCGAAGCCACCGGAGAATAGGGAGAGAACCTTCTCCGAAGAGCCAAGGGGCAGGCCACCATATCCCCTTCGAGAGAGGAGTGATGTAGATATATATGCTAAGCCACCCCTTATCTCTACATATACCTCTATATCCGGATTCTCTAGATCAACCCCGCTTGAGCATTCGAGAAGAGCACCCCCGATAATCCTTGCAGCATCTAGGGAAGTATAGCCCGTAACACCGGATCTCCTCGCCCTAACAGCGAACTTCTTACCATTAAGAGAACCACATAGGAGATCCCTAGCCCTCCTTGCAAGTCTATCGAGATCCTTAGAGTCTTCAACAAAAACCTCTAGAACCTCCACAACCCCGAAGAATCTTGAAAGCACGTCTGAAACCTCTTTCTTAGCCTCTACATAGATCCTCCCGCCATCTACTCTTCTAATATCAACTATATCCGAAGATAACACCTTAGATATATTCCCAACTAAAATCCGCTCAAGAGCGCCTCTAAACCTACCCTTAAGAGCTATCTCGCCGGATAGTCTTAGAAGATATCTGTACAAAAGGCCCACCCTCTATATCTAGTTATGTTAGACCCTCTAACACTTAATGTGCATAGGCATTGATAAAGAAGCCGCTTCTCCTAAGTTTTGCTCTGTTTAGTTGTGGGAAGTTCCACCTCGCCCACAGAGATCTTGGTACTCTATGGGCTCATGGTGGCTGTTGAGCCCAGCAGGTGCCCCATCGCCTGGGCTGTTCCAATTAGTTATGAGGATGATAGATATAAATCCTAGCATGGCATAGAAAGACACAATCCAGAACAGAAAATAATAATTCAAAGCTTCTACCTCCCATTATAACTGAAAGCCTCTCTTCAGAGCAGTGAAAGATATGGGAAGATTTGATCTCCTTCTTGCCCTGAGGTGTGAGGCTTTTAGTTATAGTAAAATTAATATTATGTCTATGTAAAGTATATAGATATCGTGTATAGCTAGCTATTAGATATGTGGAGCATAAATAATTTTGACATTAGATTTCTAAGCTATCCGTGTTTTATATATTTCATAAGCGTTTGGCCGATGTTGCTAATTTTGAAGTCCGTTGAATCTATATAGATGTATCCCCGTTCAATGAGAGCTTCTCTAGCTCTCCTCGTTATACCACTTGATACTAGCACCCCTATAACTTTCCTTGTATCGCTTGGAGATCTGCTATACATGGATTCTAGATGCTTTACATATCGATCTAGCTGGTTAACAGCACTTATTCCAGCTTTCTCGTTTTTCACCTCAACCACATAGATATTGCCAGAGTCATCCCTTAATACAAGATCTATCTTTCCGCTGGGGGTTTCAACCTCTTTTCCAATGACTTTTGCGCTGGGTGATATGACACTTGGATTCATATAGATCATCTCTACAAGATCCTTCTCTGTGCCATGGATCTCTAGGCCCTTCGTTGAGAGCCTGCACCAGATTGCTGCCAAAATTCTTTCAAATCTTATCATGACCTGTTCATAGCCATATTTTCTACTGCTACATCTAATCTCTAGAAAGCCCTTATCTATCTCCGATGTGCAGAGGGATCCAGGTGGCTGCCAGTTAAGAGGATCTCTATCTTTTCCCTCATGAACTAGGAGCGAGCCATCAGGCTTATATATAACGATCCTCGTGCCTAGAGGGGCTTTAGAAGAAGCCCTACCTTGGTAATGGATCTCACACTCACCTATAATTATAGCGGTATATATTTTGGAGTTCCTATGGAAGAGATCTGATACTCTATGAATATCTATGTTAGGAGGGCTCAATACTATGATCTCTTCTCCTTCTGGAGAGCCCATATAGCATCCCTTGCAGCTACTAATATATCATTAATGCTTCTCTTAGCCAGCGTTGCTGATGCAGCCTCCTTATGCCCCCCATATTTACCCCCACCCAGTGTTTCTACAAGGGTTTTGCAGTATTGGAGAGCCCTCCCCCTAGAGGATCTCACAGTAACAACTATCTTTGTCTCCTCATCCCTAATCATTACTATATCCTTCTTCAGCTTCTTACTAAGCTCTGTTGAAGCTATTCCGAAAAGACCTGCGAAGAGTCTTGATTCCGAGGGTTGCATATAAGAGATCAATACATCCCCAAGATCCTCACCCCTCTGTATAGCTCTCTCAATCAGCTTATTCAATAACATCTTCCCAACATATGCTTTTTTCTCTAGGGAGGCTATCGAAGATAGATCTCTATTTAGGATCATAGCGTCGAAGAGCTCCCTCATAAAAGATAGATCGCTTGGGTCTCTTGAGATGGCAAGCTTAATACTATCGGCCATAGCCTTGATCTCATCATCACCGTCTTCAGAGCCTTCGCAGGAGTCTGCTATTCTTAGAAGCTTTAACTCATAGTTGTTGAGGAGAAGCTTCATCTTAGAGGCCATAAGCCTAGGAGTAGATGGGGATCGATCCCATATGACTTTAAGCCCTAGATCCCTCATCTTCCCCACCCAGGGCTCTGTAGTTGCATGATGATCTATTACCTGGATTGGGATACCCTTCATAGTTATATCAACAATCATTGAGAACACCTCCCTATCTATCGCTATATCAATCAGAGTTAGAGATTCACATTGATCTTCTTTACATAGCTTCTTAATCTCCTTAGAAGCCCTCCAAGGCTGGGTGAATCCGAGGATTATATCTGATGGATATCGATCCCTTAGAAAATGCTTCACATATAGAGCCCCAGCTATTATGCCATCACAATCACCATGAACCAGTATAACGTGTTTCATATGCCCACCATGAGAACCAATATACTTCTATTAATAGGGCAATATATACTAACCTCCTCCCCCGCTCTAAAGGAGCGAGGCTTTCAGTTATAATGGCGGGGGGAGATATATTAGCGGTGTCTATATTTTGTATATAGTGGGCTGGACGTATGTCTATTGTGATCTCGGGGAGAATTGCTGAAATGCTTAAAAGGGAATCTGGGAGACACGGTTTAACGCCTGAGGAGTATCTTCTAGAGATCCTTACCAAGGACTTGGATCCAGGGGAAAAGGTTAGAGAGTATATAGAGGCTTCTCTTAACCTAGTCGAGCAGGCTGAGAAGGAGCTGGAGAGAGGTGATTTGAGGCAGGCGTCTGAGAAGATCTGGGGCGCATGTGCACTAGCTATCAAGGCACATGCCCTTGCTAAGAAGGGTCTAAAGCTAGAGTCCCATAGGGATCTCTGGCTCTATAAGAATGAAATAGCTAGAGAGCTTGGCGAGTGG